>CALFNJ010000708.1 GCA_937902865.1 uncultured Opitutaceae bacterium | reverse complement strand
GTCTGTCACTGCCGCCGCCGTCCCTGCTCCTGCAGCGTCCGCTTCTTTGGCCGCCGCCCATCGCCGGGTGGAGGATGATCCGGTGGAGGCCTGCAAGCGGGCGATCGTGCGCCAGCTGACCTCGACCTTGGCGCGCGACACCGGCTCGGCGACGTCGCGCGACTGGTGGATCGCGACCGCGATGGCCATCCGGGAGAAGATTCACGGGCGCATGATCGCGACCCAGGCGGTGCACAATGCGCAGAACGTCCGCCGGCTCTACTATTTCTCGCTCGAGTACCTCATGGGCCGGCTCTTCGGCAACAACCTGCTCGCGACCGATCACTACGAGATCGCCCGTGCGGCGCTGACCGGGCTGGGGCAGGACTTCGAGAAGATCCGCGAGGCGGAGGGCGACATGGGCCTCGGCAACGGCGGTCTCGGCCGGCTCGCGGCGTGCTTCCTCGATTCGCTCGCGACGCTCGATTACCCGGCGCTGGGTTATGGGATCTATTACGAGTACGGCCTCTTCAAGCAGGCGTTCCAGAACGGCAATCAGGTCGAGCATCCCGACAACTGGATCCTCTTCGGCAATCCCTGGGAGGTCGTCCGCGCCGAGTACACCCAGGAGGTCCGCCTCTATGGTCGCGTGGAAAATGTCTTCGACGACCGCGGCAACTACCGCCCGCGCTGGGTCGACACCAAGACGATCCTCGGCGTGCCGCACGACATTCCCACCGCAGGCTACGGCACCCAGACCGTGAACCTCCTCCGGCTCTGGGCCTCGAAGTCGACGGAGGACTTCGATTTGGCGGCGTTCAACAGCGGCGGCTATGTCGAGGCCGTGCGCGAGAAGGCCGTGGGCGAGACGATCTCGAAAGTCCTTTACCCGAACGACAAGACCGAGAACGGCAAGGAGCTGCGCCTCGTGCAGCAGTACTTCTTCGTCGCGTGCTCGCTCCGCGACATCATCCGCCGCCACCTGCGCCAGCCGGCGAACTCGTGGACGAATTTCGCGGACAAGGTCGCGGTGCAGCTCAACGACACGCATCCCGCGATCGCGGTGGTCGAGCTGATGCGCATCCTCGTCGACGAGCAGGACATGGCCTGGGATCCGGCCTGGGACATTGTCACGCGCACCTTCGCCTACACCAACCACACGCTCCTGCCCGAGGCGCTGGAGAAGTGGGGCGTGGGCCTGTTCGAGCGCATCCTGCCGCGGCACCTCCAGCTGATCTACGAGATCAACGCGCGTCTGATGAAGACGGTGGAAACCCACTGGCCGGGCGACAACGACAAGAAACGCATCTGCTCCCTGATCGAGGAGAGCAACGGCCGCATGGTGCGCATGGCCAACCTCGCCGTCGCCGGCAGCCACGCGGTCAACGGCGTCGCCGCGCTTCACACCGAGCTGCTGAAGAAGCATCTCTTCCCGGAATTCGACGCGCTCTATCCCGGCAAATTCCAGAACAAGACCAACGGCATCACGCCGCGCCGCTGGCTGCTCAAGAGCAACCCGCGGCTCGCCGCGTTGATCACCGCCAAGCTGGGCGACGCCGGCTGGCCGCGCGAGCTGGACAAGCTGCAGAACCTCGAGCGGTTCGCGAGCGATGCCGCCTTCCAGCGCGAGTTCATGTCGATCAAGCGCGCGAACAAGGTCGATCTCGCCGCGATCATCAAGGAGCAGTGCGGCGTGGACGTCTCGGCCGACGCGCTGTTCGACGTCCAGATCAAGCGCCTGCACGAGTACAAGCGGCAGCACCTCAATCTGCTGCACATCCTCGCCCTCTATCGCCGCCTGCTGCAGAACCCGTCGCTCGACATCGTCCCGCGCGTCTTCGTCTTCGCGGCCAAGGCTGCCCCGGGCTACGACCTGGCGAAGAACATCATCCGCGCGATCAACGTCATCGGAACGCGGATCAACGGCGACACGCGGATCGGCGGCAAGATCAAGGTGGCCTTCCTGCCGAACTACCGCGTTTCGCTCGCGGAGCGCATCATCCCCGCCGCGGATTTGTCCGAGCAGATCTCGACCGCGGGCAAGGAGGCGTCGGGCACGGGCAACATGAAGCTCGCGCTCAACGGTGCCCTCACGATCGGCACGCTCGACGGCGCGAACGTCGAGATCCGCGAAGAGGTCGGCGACGACAACATCTTCATCTTCGGTCTGACCGTGGAGCAGGTGGAGTCGCTCGACGCGCGCGGCTACAATCCCTGGGACTTCTACAACGCGGACGAGGAACTGCGCGCCGTGATCGACTGGCTCGGCTCGAGTTACTTCACGCCGAACGAGCCTCACGGCTTCGGCGCGCTGCACCACAGCCTCCTCGCCGGCGGCGACCCGTTCAAAGTGCTGGCGGATTTCCGCGCCTACTGCGATTGCCAGGCGAAGGTCGACGCGGCCTACCGCGACCCGGCGAAGTGGGCGAAGATGGCGATCCTCAACACCGCGCGGATGGGCAAGTTCTCGAGCGACCGCACCATCCGCGAGTACGCGAAGGACATCTGGAATCTGCCGACGGTGCCGGTGGCGTGAGATGGGAATTGCGGGATGCGGATTGCGGAATGCGGATCGGCGAACTGGGCCGGTCTGCTGCTCCGAATCCGCCTCCGCAAACGAGCTCATCTGTCGACGGTTCGAAGGTAGGGACGGGCGGCCCGCCCGTCCGGGCTTGGGGTTCGATCTTCTGAGGTTCACCACCAAGACACGAAAGCACGAAGGTCGATCCATTCTGGCCATTTCTTTGTGCCTTCGTGCCTTGGTGGTGAAATTCCTTTGGCTCGGAGGTAGGGACGCGCGGCCCGCGGGTCCGGGATCGAGAGTTGACGGAGTCGAACCGGACGGGCGGGCCGCCCGTCCCTACCTTTAAGGCGGCTCGAATGTAGGGGCGTTCTTTATGGACGCTCTCTCCGGCGATCGCGAAACCGGGCGTCCCAAGGGACGCCCCTACATGGGACGACAATCTGCCTAGCTTTGCGGCGACCTTTGGCGGATGTTGGGGGCGTGGTTTTCCCTTTGCGCTTTTCCTGCTCCGGATTTTTTCCCGGGCTGGCGCTGGCTGGTCTGGGTTGGGTGATCGCGCTCGCCGCGGCGCCGGCGCGCGGGGTTGAGCTGCCGCTGCTGTCGGGGGAACTCCAGGGAGAATTGCATCCGCTGGCGGCTCCCGGCGCACCGACGCTGCACTGGCGGCTGGTGCTGGCTAATCCCCGTTCCGGCGCCAACGAGGCCAGGGCCGCCCACTCGGCACAGCTGATCGTGGACGGCGAGGGCACGCACCTCGAAGCGGAGGTTGAGCCAACGACGGACGGCGGCGCGGCGTGGAAGCTGAAGGAAGCGCGCTGCGAACTTGGGCCCTGGCTCGGTGCGGTGGGAAAATTTTTTGAGCTGGGCGAACTGACGGCCACGGGCGCGGCGACCGTGGCCGGCGAAGGGACATGGGAGAAAGGCCAGGTCACCGGTCACGCTCGATTGAGCCTGCAGAACGGCACGCTGGACGATCCGACGCACAAGCTCGGGCTCGAGGGACTGGCGCTCGACCTCGCGATGGAGGATCTCGCCCAGCAGCGAACCGCCGAGGGCCAGGTGCTCACGTGGACGGGCGGTCATTACGACACGATCCCGATCGGCCCGGGGCGGATGCGGTTTTCGGTGGCCGAGGGCAGGGTGCGGATCGAGGAATTCTCCGTGGGCATTTTTGGCGGAACGGCGACGACGGCCGCCGCCCTCGATTTTCCGCTGACGAAACCGGAGTTCACCGTCTCGGCGCAGGTCACGAATCTCGACGTGAAGCAACTGCTGCCGTTTCTGCCGAAGGTGCTGTCCGACGCGAGCGGCCGGCTCGATGGCAGCCTGGCCTTCAGCCGCACGGAGGAAGGTGTCACGCTGGGCGCGGGCCGGCTGGCATTGCGCCAGGGAGAGTCCGCGGATGTGCGGCTCGCGCCCACGCCGGGGCTGCTCTCGGCCAGCCTGCCGCCGACGGTGCTGAAATATTATCCGGGGCTCGGGCAGATCGAAACGGGCCAGGTCCCGATCCGCGCAGACCTGCTGGAAGTCGCGTTCACTCCGGAAGGCGACGAGGAAGGCCGGACGGCGTCAGTTCACCTCGCGGGCGGACCGGTCGATCCGAAGCTCAAGGCGCCGATCGACCTGATCGTGAACGTGCGCGGCCCGCTGGGCTCGCTGGTGAAGTTCGGCACGAACTCGCGGCTGCGCTTTGGGGGAGAGCCCTGAGCGCAACTCTGGAATTGGTCCGAAGGCAGGGACGGGCGGCTCTGTCGTCCGGGATCGAGGTGGAACGCGTTGTCCCTAACGCGTTAAAAGACGTTGCCAACATGTGACGTGGACGGACCTGACAACGCGTTAGGGACAACGCGTTCCACCTCGAAGAACGGCGCCATGCCGGGAAACTTTCGTTGAAAGCGCGGTCTAAACTTCTCACCGTTTTTCCCATGATGAAGATGATTTCGCGCGTCCTTCCGCTTCTGCCGGCCTTGGTGCTCCCGTGCCTGACCGGGTGCCTCAGCGTGAAGACCGAGCCGATCGAGGTGAAACCGATCCATGTCACGGTCGACGTGAACGTGAAGGTCGACAAAGCCCTCGATGACTTCTTCGGCGACCTCGACAAAAAATCGACGACCATCGCCACACCGGCCCAACCCTGATCGGGCCCCGTCTCTTCCACCTGAGCTGAACTGACCTGACTGAATCCAATTTTCGATCTCCATGAAAAAGCTGAATTTCCTCTCCTTCCTCGTTGTCGCGCTCGCGTTGCTGGTGGCCGGTCCCGTGGCCCGCGCGGCGGAGGACCTCGGCGCGGTGAAGGCCCGCATCTCGCAGCGCCTGGCGCATCTCGATTCGCTCAAGGCGAAGGGCGCGGTCGGCGAAAACAATCGCGGACTCGTCGAGGTCAAGGGCGGCGGCGGCGATGCGGCGGAAGTCGTCGCGGCCGAGAACAGCGACCGCGAGGCGGTCTATGCCGCGCTGGGCCGGCAGACCGGCGCGACGGCGGCGCAGGTGGGCCACGCCCGGGCCAAGCAGATCGCCGCGGCCAGCGCCGCGGGCGTCTGGCTGCAGCACGAGGATGGGTCCTGGAATAAGAAGTGAGAGGATTTTCGATATTGGATTTCGGAATGGCTAACGTTCCGTGATGTTATCTTCCGATCTCGATCCG
>CALFNJ010000707.1 GCA_937902865.1 uncultured Opitutaceae bacterium | reverse complement strand
CTGCAACGCGGCGCGTCGGATGCGCAGACCGTCGGTCTCGGCCTGGGCGGTCGCGAATTCGGTTTCTGCGCTGGCGACATCGACTTCGGCCGCAGCGCCCGCCTGGAAGCGGGCGGAGTCGAGATCCAGTGCCCGCTGACGGAGCGCGGTGCTGTGGCTCACGGCGGCAAGCTCGCGATCGAGGGCGCGCAGGGAGAAATAATTCGCCGCAACTTCGGCCGTAAGCGCGAGGCGGACCGATTCGAAGGTGGCGGCACTCGCGTCGGCTTCCGCCCGGGCGCCCTCGCGGAGGCGGCGGACCCGGCCGAAGAGATCGATCTCCCACGACAATGAGAGTGGCGCGCGGTACGTCGTGGATTGCGGCACCGGAAAGACGTTGTCGGTGGTGGCGGACGTCCGCTCGCGCGTGACGGAAGGAGTGACCGCCAGTTGCGGCAGGTCGGCGCTGCGGGCGAGGCCGGCGGCTGCGCGGGCCTGTTCGACACGGGCCGCG
This sequence comes from uncultured Opitutaceae bacterium, assembly GCA_937902865.1. Classification (GTDB taxonomy): domain Bacteria; phylum Verrucomicrobiota; class Verrucomicrobiia; order Opitutales; family Opitutaceae; genus CAIUWA01. The sequence continues at coordinate 2,537 of CALFNJ010000707.1, read as the reverse complement.
GCGGCGCGCAGGTCCTGGTTCGCGGTCAGCGCCCTGGACTCCAGGGTGTCGAGTGCGGGATCGGCGAAGAGCTTCCACCATTCGCCGCGCGGCGAGGTGTCGGCCGGCGCGGCGGCTTTCCAGGCGCCGGCGTCGGACGGATCACGATAGGCGGCAGGCGCCGCGGTCGACGGCCGGACATAATCCGGTCCGACACTGGGCAGGCCGGCGTAAAGCGGCAGGGAGGCGGCGAAGGCGAGAAGCGAAAACGGGACGGTGAGTTTCATGACTGGGAAGTGGCGGAAGAGGTGACGGTGGTGGGAAGGAGCGGAGCGACCGTGAAGGCGCGATGGCGCAGGGTGTAGATCAGCAGGGAAAAGGCGGTGAGCTCGCAGGCGGCCCCCACCCACCCGAGCGCATGGGTCGCATGGTGCGCGACCACGCCGGAACCGAGCATCGCCCCGAGGGAAACGCCGAGGTAGCCGGCGGACGCGTTGAGCGAGAGCGTGATCGCGGAGAGCTTGGGCTCCATCGCCACGAGGCGGACCTGCTGGACGGAGGGAAACGAGAAACCAACGAGACCCCAGAGGCCGATGACGGGAACGATGATCCACCGGGCCGTCTCCGGCGGGAAAATTTCCGCGGCCAGGGAGAGCGTCGCGAACAAGGCGGCGAGCCCGACCAGCACGACCGTGAGCACGCGCGGCGCGCCGATCTTGTCGGCGAGCGAACCGGCGCTGAGGTTTCCGATCGTCGCGCCGGTGCCGAAGACGAAGAGGATCGTCGCGACGGCGGTGCCGCCGAGGCCGGCGGCCTGCTGGAGGAACGACGCGATGTACGTGTAGATCGTGAAGGCGCCGGTCATGAAGATGATCGTCACCAGCAGCGCGCCGAAGACATCCGGACGCCGCGCCACCGCCACCCGCTCGGCGAGCGTCGCCGAACCCGTGCTGCGTGACGATGAGAGGAAGAAGCCGAGGCCGACGAACGTCAGGAGCGACAGGCCACCGGCGAGGAAGAAAATGCTGCGCCAGCCGAGGCGATCGCCGACGAACACGCCGATCGGCACGCCCACGAGCGTGGCAATGGTCAGGCCGGCGTAGATGATCGAAAGCGCCCAGCCGCGCCGCTCCGCCGGCGAAACCGCGACGGCGTAGGCGCTGGCCGCGGGCATGAAGGCGGCCGCCGCGAGCGCGAGGCCGATCCGCGCGACAAAGAGCATCGCGTAGGTGTGCGACAGCGCCGCGACCACGTTGAAGAGCGCGAAGACCAGCATCGACCCCATGAGCAACCGCTTCCGCTCAAAATGCCCCGTGAGGACCGCAAGCAGCGGCGAGCCCACGGCGAAGGAGAGCGAGAACGCGGTGATCAGCTGGCCGGCCACCGGCACCGTGACGCCCACGTCGGCGGCCACCGTCGGCAGCAGCCCGGCGAGCGCGTAGCCCTCGGTGCCGATGGCGAAGGCGCCGAGCGCCAGGTTCCAGAGTCGCAGCCAAGAAAAAGGCTTCATGGGAGAGGAAAAAATGGAGCGAAAAGAAGAATGGCCGCAGATGCTTCGATTGGGATCGAGCGAGAGACGGAGGTTTCGATTGGGAACACGGAGGACGCGGAGGAGAAAGGAGGTCTCGGAGGATTCTGATTCTGATTCTGATTCTGATTCTGATTCTGCGTCCTCCCTTCCCCTCCGTGCCCCCCGTGTTAAAAACCAGACACGGCGCGGAGGACAGAGAGTGGAAAGGAGCAGCGGCGCGGATCAGGTAGATTGCGGAACGACAGCGGGAGGCGTGACGGCAGCGGGCTTGCGCGCGCCGAGCTTCTCGAGGACGACGTAGAATACGGGCGTCAGGAAGAGACCGAAGAGGGTCACGCCGATCATGCCGGAGAAGACCGCGACGCCCATGGCCCGGCGCATTTCGGAACCGGCGCCGGTGCTGACCACCAGCGGGAACACGCCGGCGATGAAGGCGATCGAGGTCATCAGGATCGGCCGCAGGCGCAGGCGGGCGGCGTCGAGGGCCGCGGCGGTGAAGCTCTCGCCCTCCTCGCGCCGCTTGACGGCGAATTCGACGATCAGGATCGCATTCTTCGCGGCGAGACCGATGAGCACGATCAGGCCGATCTGGGTGAAGACGTTGTTCTCGCCCTGCGTGAGCCAGAGTCCGAGCAGCGCGGAGAACAGCGCCATCGGCACGATCAGGATCACGGCGAACGGCAGGCGGAAGCTTTCGTACTGCGCCGCCAGCACCAGAAACACGAGCAGGATGCTGAGCGGGAAGACGAGGACGCCGGTATTGCCCGCGATGATCTTCTGGAAGGTGAGCTCGGTCCACTCGAGGGTCATACCCTTCGGCAAGGTCTCGCGGGCGAGCTGCTGCATGATGGCCTCGGCCTGGCCGGAGCTGTAGCCCGGCGCCGGCAGGCCCTGGATCTCGGCGGACGGATAGCCGTTGTAATGGACGACGCGGTCCGGGCCGTAGGCATCCTTGACCGAGACGATCGTGCCAAGCGGGACGAGCTCGCCCTTGTCGTTGCGGGTCTCGAGGCGCGTGATGTCGTCG
>CALFNJ010000706.1 GCA_937902865.1 uncultured Opitutaceae bacterium | reverse complement strand
GTCGCGGCGGGCCCGGTTTCCGCTGCCGCTGCCGCTGCTGCTCAGCCTACTCCGTCCGCCCGGGCTTCCGCTCTTCCGGCCCTCTGCGCGAGTATCGCGCCCGTGCTCTTCGGCGTGGTGACGATCGCCCTCGTCCTGCTCGTCGAGCGCACGTCGTATCGGACGAATCCTCTCGTCACCGGCCTGCTCTTCGGCGTGCCCGCGCTGATCTGCTTCCTGTTCTCGCGCCATCGGCTGCGTTTCGCCCTCGGGGTGGGCGCGCTCCTGATTGCGGGCAGTTTCTTCCAGCGGGAAAAAGGCTCGGTGCTCTACGCGGAGCGCGACTTCTTCGGAGTCAACCGCGTCATGCTCGATCCCACGGGCGAGTATCATCTCCTGATCCACGGCGTGACGCTCCACGGCCGGCAGAGTCTTGACCCCGCCCGGAGGCGCGAGGCGCTGACGTACTATCATTGGAGCGGGCCGGCCGGACAGGTGCTGCAATCCTACGCGCACGCACCCACGAGTCGGGTCGCGGTGGTCGGACTCGGCGCCGGCTCGCTCGCGGCCTATGCCCAGGCCGGACAGGCCTGGATCTATTACGAGATCGATCCGGCGGTGGAACGCATCGCGCGCAACGAGGCCTTCTTCACCTTCCTGCACGATGCCGCGGCGCCGATGCGCATCGTGTCCGGCGACGCCCGGCTGTCGCTCGCGGCGGAGTCCGAGGAGAGTTTCGACGTGATGGTCATGGATGCCTTCAGCTCGGACGCGATTCCGGTGCACCTCGTGACCCGCGAGGCGCTCGCGCTCTACCTGCGCCGGCTCGCGCCGGGCGGCGTGCTCGCCTTCCACATTTCGAACCTGCACCTCGACCTCGAGCCGGTGTTCGGGAATCTCGCCCGCGACGCCGGCCTCGCGGCGCTGGTGCGAGACGACACCGATGTGAGTCCCCTGGATTATCACAACGGCAAGTCTCCTTCGGTTTGGCTCGTGATGGCGCGTGCGCCCGCCGACCTCGCCCTGCTTTCCCGCGACCCCCGCTGGGTCGTCCCGCGTACCAACGCCCAGCCCGTCTGGACCGACGACTACTCGAGCCTGCTTCGCGCCTTCCGCTGGCGCTGAGCATTTGATGTGGAAATCAGGAAATCGGGAATGAGCGGTCGCTCGTACAGCCGCCGCCGTGAGGCGGCTGGGTTCGTTGCTCGTTCCCCTTTTCCTGATTTCCACATTCATAAATCCCGGTCCGATTTTCCCTCTGGTTCGTCTGGCCCCAGACATTCCCTCCGCTCTTTTCTCCACCTCATGATCCCCCTGAATTCCATTCGTTTCTCCTGCGGCTTGGCTCTCGCGTGTGCCCTGCCGCTCTCGCTTTCCGCGGCGGCCTCGACGCCCGGGCCCCAGTTCTGGCAGCGCATCACGATGCCCACCGTCGCCGAGGCGGCGAAGGCGTTTCCGCAGCCGCCGAAGGAATATACCGCCATCTACTGGGCGACGGGTTATCCGCAGCCGAAGGACCGCATCATTTCCGACATCGAGCATCTCGATGCCAACGGCGGCGGCGTTTACATGATCAACAGCGGCGGGCGCACCGCGAAATACCTCTCGCCGGAATATTTCGCGCTCATGGACGTCTCGATGAGCGAGCTGAAGCGCCGCGGCCTCAAGATGTGGATCGACGGCGACGACGGTTACCCCGACGGCATGGCCGGGGGCATGATCAGCAAGCTCTATCCGCAGCTCGGTATGCAGTCGATGGTGGCCGACGCGACGTTCACCGTGAAGGCGGGTGAAACTCTGTCGATTTCCGTGCCGGTCGACGTCCTCGGCGTCTTCGCCAATCGCCAGCCGGCGCCCGTGGCTGCACCTGCCCGACGCGCTCCGCCGGCTCCGACTCCGGCAGCCGGCGGTGCCGCTGCGTCCGCTCCCTCCGGCGCCGCCGGGGCCGGTCGAGCCGGCGCTCGTGCCGGCGGCGCCCGGGCTTCCCGCACGGCGCAGCCCGAACTCGTGGCCAAGCCGCGTTTGATGCTGCCGCTGCCGTCGGACGGACAGTTCAAGTGGATCGGTGCGAGCGGCGGCATCTGGGACGTCACGTTCCAGGGCAGCGTCGGCGAAGCGCGGTATTACGTTGCTTCAGGCCAGACGTTGTCGATTCCGCTGCCGGAAGGCACGAAGTCGATCCAGGCCGACATCCGCCTGGGCTGGCGGGCGGGGCAGGGCGACCGCGCCGGCCTGCCGCCGTTGCCGCCGACCACGCAGCTGTCGCTGCCCGCCGCCGGCCAGCGCTTCAGCTGGACCGCCCCGGCCGATGGCACGTGGGAAGTCACGTTCGTGCGCCACGTCTTTCGCAGCTCGCCCACGCGTTACGGCGAGCGTGAGGACGGCACGCGCGACAAGGACAGCCTCTATTCGCTCATCGATTACCTGAATCCCGAGGCGACGGCCGCCTACATCAAGCTCGTGCCGGAAGTATACGCGCAGCACTACGGCGCCGACATGGGCACCACGATCCTCGGGTTCCGCGGTGACGAGACGGATTTCACCTCCATCATTCCCTGGACCGGCAAGCTGCTCGAGACCTTCCAGCAGCGGAAGGGCTACGACCTGCGTCCGTACATTGCGCAGTTCTTCGGCACACCGCTTTCTCCCGAGGCGAAGCGCGCGCAGGCGGACTACTTCGACGTCTGGAGCGCGATGTTCCGCGACGGTTTCTACAAGCCGATGCAGGAGTGGTGCGAGGCGCACGGCATGGGCTACATGATGCACCTCAACCACGAGGAGCTCATGCTCAATCGCAACTGGGGAGGTGAGGACATGACCAAGAACGAGGGCTCGTTCTTCCGCGACACGCGCTACGTCGGGGTCCCCGGTGTCGACAACCTCAGCCAGATCGCCCCCGGCATCGTGGCGGATTTCCCGAAGCTCGCCGGCTCGGCGGCGCATCTCTTCGGCCGGCCGCAGGCCTGGACGGAATCCGGCGGCACCATCGCCTCCGGTGGCAAGTTCGTCGTCGATTACCAGCTCGTGCGCGGAATCAATTTCATGAACATCCGCGGCCTCAACAACGCGACGCCGCCCGCGTCCGCCGCCGACGGCACCACGGCGACCGGCCGCTACATCAGCCGCTCGCAATATCTCCTCTCCGTCGGCCGCCCGGCCGCACAGGTGGCGCTGTACCACGCGTCGGACAGCTACTGGCTGGACGACCACGCGGCCGACGAGGCCAACGTCAAGCTGACCACGCAGCTGATGGAAGCGCAGATCGACTTCGACCACATCGACCACGACTCCCTCGGCTCCATCTGCACGCTCGAAGGCGGCGGATTGAAGAATC
>CALFNJ010000705.1 GCA_937902865.1 uncultured Opitutaceae bacterium | reverse complement strand
GCTGATCGCCCTCGCCGTTCCGCTCTGAGTGGAAATCTGGAAATCAGGCACTCCCGCAACGGAAGGTCTCACACGAAGCCACGAAGGCCACGAATTCCAGAGTCTGATCCATCCAACCTCTTCGTGTTCTTCGTGGCTTCACGCGACCAAGGATCGATGCTCGTCTCCGTTTCCTGATTTCCTGAGTTCCAGATATCTCTCTTCTGCCCCTAACTGACTTTTTCGTCAGGATAATCTGTTCGCCCTCCGACGCCCGTCCTCCGGCTTCTGTCCTCGGGCTTCCGCCTCCCTCTCCCCTCCCCACTTATGAACTACCTCGCCCGTCTCTCTCTCGGTCTCGCCTGCCTCGTCGGCGGAGCCCGCCTCGCCGCGGCCGCCGATGCGCCCGCGATGGACGCCGCCGCCACGCGGGCCGCGTTCCTCAAGATGATCGACCGCCCGCGCGTGCCGCTGGCGCCGACCGTCAGTGACGCCCCGTCGCCCGGCGACGGCCTCGTTCGCCTCAATTTCGACTACGCGAGCGAGAAGGATCAGCGCGTGCCCGGCCTCATCATCAAGAAGGCCGGCCTCACCGGCCGCCACCCGGTCGTCATCGATCTGCACGGCACCGGCGGCAACAAGGAGCGCGACATTCCTTTCCTCAAGGATCTCGCCAACGCCGGCTTCATCGCCGTCGCGATTGACGCACCCTGGCACGGCGCCCGGACCAAGGCGGGCACGGGCTCCGTCGAATACGTTCAGGCGCTCCTCAACACCTACCACACCGGCAAGGGTCATCCGTTCTTCTACGACACCGTGTGGGACACGATGCGCCTGATCGACTACCTCGAGACGCGCGACGACGTCGACGCGAAGCGCATTGGCCTGTTCGGCATCTCGAAGGGCGGCATCGAAACTTATCTGACGATGGCCGTCGAGCCGCGCGTGGCGGTCGGCGCGCCCTCCATCGGCGTCGAGAGCTTCCGCTGGGCCGCCGAGAACAACTCCTGGCAGTCGCGCGTCAGCACCTTCCAGCTGGCGTTCGACACCGCGGCCAAGGAAGCCGGCGCCAAGCCGGACGGCGAATTCCTCCACACCTTCTATTCCAAGGTCGCCCCGGGACTCGACCGCGAGTTCGACGGCCCCGCCATGGTGCCGCTGATCGCGCCGCGCCCGCTGCTCTCGATCAACGGCGACTCCGACCCGCGCACGCCCATCCCCGGCCTGAACATCGTCGTCAACGCCACCAGGCAGGCGTACGCCGCCGCGGGCGCGCCGGAAAAGTTCGTGCTCTTTCTCCAACCGAACACCGGCCACAAGACCACGCCCGAAGGCTTCAAGCGCGCCCAGGCCTGGTTCGTCCAGTGGCTGAAGCCCTGAGTCGATTTTCCCCAAGCAGGGCGGGTCTCGGACCCGCCCTTTTTTTGGCCGGACTTTCAGAATTTCACCACGGAGGCACAGAGGCACCGAGCATGGGATCTAAACATTGTCATCGTCTCCGTGCCTCTGTGCCTCTGTGGTGAAATTCCGAAATTAGATCCGCCCGCTTTCTGCTCATTCCCCGCGGATTGAAGTCCGCTTTTCTCAGCTAACCCCAGCCAACCCCCTTCCCCGTGCCCCTCGAATCGGCCAGCTCACCCCTCCTGGATTCCGCCCGCCGCAAGGCCTACTGGCACCTGCTGCCCCTGCTGTTTTTCTGTTATGTCATCGCCTACGTCGATCGGGCCAACGTCTCGATCGCGAAGCTGACGATGTCAAAGGACATGCCCGCGTTCGACAACGCGGTGATCGGCTTCGGCGCCGGACTGTTCTTCATCGGCTACTTTCTCCTCGAGGTTCCCAGCGCGGTGTTGATCGAGAAGTGGAGCGCGCGACGCCTGCTCACGCGCATCATGGTCGTCTGGGGTATCCTCGCCGCGCTCACCGCGGTCGTGCGCACGCCCTACCAGTTCTACACGGTCCGCTTCCTTCTCGGCCTGTCCGAGGCCGGATTCTTTCCCGGCATCGTCGTGTATCTGACGCACTGGTTCCCCACCCGGGACCGCTCCAAGGCGCTCGCCTATTTCATGATCGCCACGCCCGTGGCGCAGATCCTGAGCCCGAAGATTTCCAATGCGCTCATCACGATCGGCACCAGCGAGACGATCAACGGTGTCGTGGTGAACCATCCCAAGGTGCTCGGCCTCGTCGGCTGGCAGTGGGTCTACATTGCCTGGGGCCTGCCCGCCGTGCTGCTGGGAGCCTACATCTACCTCAAGCTGCCGGATCATCCACGCGACGCCCGCTGGCTCACTCCGGAGGAGCGGTCCGCGCTCGAGGCGGAACTGGCCCGCGAGCGCGCGCTGCGCAGCGCCGGCCGGCCGCGCATGACGGTGTTCGACGCGCTGAGCCACCCCAAGGTGCTGGCCCTCGCGCTCGCCTTCTTCGGCACGGTCACCGCCAACTACGGCATCGAGTTCTTCCTGCCCAGCATCCTCCAGCAATGGTACAAGCTGAAGCTGAATGACATCACCTGGCTCATCATCCTGCCGCCGATTCTCGCCGTGACCGGACAGCTGTTCGTCGGCTGGAACTCGGACCGCACCAAGGAGCGCCGCCTGCATTCGATCATCCCGATCATCATCGGCGCCGTCGCTCTCGGCCTCGCCCCACTGACTCAGGGCAATCTCGTCCTGACCATCGCCTGCTTCATGGTCGCGATGGGCGGCATCAAGGCCTACCAAGTCGCCTTCTGGGCGCTGCCCGGCCTCTTCCTCACCGAGGTCGCCGCCGCCAGCAGCATCGGCCTGATCAATTCCATCGGCAACCTCGGCGGTTTTCTCGGACCGAATGTCATGGGCATCGTCCAGAAAATGACCGGCTCCTTCTCCGGCGCGATCTACTACCTCAGCTGCTCCATGCTCGTCTCCGCGACGATCATCTTCCTCCTCGGCTTGGGCCATCGCGAAAAAGATCCCGGCACGCGTTAACGCAGCCATCCATCCAAACGGCCGATCTCCGGAAGGTTTCACGCAGAGAACGCAAAGGACACAGAGAAATCCCTTTGATCGATCTCTGTGTCCTCCGCGTCCTCTGCGTGAAACCGGATTGAATCAGCTCCGCTGACCGCTTGCGCACCGTCGCGCGCTGCCTACGCTGCGCCGACGCATGAAATTCACGCCCGCCAAGCCGCCTCTGACCGGCGAGACGCTCGACTCGCTCACCGCGCGGCTGCACGAGCGCGGCGAGCCGGCGTTTCGCGCGAAGCAGATCCTCGACTGGCTGTACAAGAAGCGGGTGCGGTCCTGGGACGAGATGACCAATCTCTCCAAGCCGCTGCGCACCTGGCTGGCCG
>CALFNJ010000704.1 GCA_937902865.1 uncultured Opitutaceae bacterium | reverse complement strand
CTGCCAGGCGGGAGCCGGAGAACTCCTTGTCCTCGTCGTTCGGCGCCTCGGTGATGCCGTCGGTGTAGAGCACGCACACGTCGCCCCGCCCGAACGCCTCCGTCCGGTCCGTGATCGTCGCGGCGAAGAGTTCATCGGGCACCATGCCGAGCGGCATGCCTTCCGAGCCCACGAATTCCGTGAGATAAATTCCGCTCACCTGGTCGCGCCGCGCGAAGAGCGGCAGCTCATGGCCGGCGCGGGCGAAGGTCATGGTATTCGCCGCCGTGTCGATGACGGCGTAGAGCATCGTCACGAACAGTCCCGCGTCGATTTCCTCGGCGAGAATCCGGTTGAGCTCCACCAGCACGCGCGCGGGCGAAGCAAAGCGGGTCGCGATCTGCCGGAGGTTGGTGCGGCAGATGGCCATGAGGAGCGAGGCCGGGATGCCCTTGCCCGACACGTCCGCCACGACCACCGCCAGGCGAGTGTCGGAGAGCGGAATGAGATCATAGAGATCGCCGCCCACTTTCTGCGCCGCCCCGTAGCGCGCATCGAGATCGAGCCCGCGAACGTCCGGCACCGCGCGCGGGAGCAACATCTGCTGGATGCCGCTCGCGAGGGAAAGATCGAGGTCGAGCTGCTTGCGCTCCAGCTGGAGATTCAGGAAGTCCGCGTTGTGCAGCGCCAGCGCAGCCTGCTCGGCGAGCGACTGGATCAGGCCGAAATCGGTCGCGGAAAACGGCCGGTCGTCCACCGGGTTCGTCACCGCCAGCACGCCGAAGAAGTGATCACGGAAAGTCAGCGGCACCGCGATGACCGAGCGCACCGCCAGCGCCGGATCCTCGTGCCGCACGATGCGCGGATCGGCCGCGGCGTCGGTCAGCAGTTCGCCGATGCCGGTCTGCGCCACCCGTCCGACGAGTCCCTCGCCGACGGGAAATTCCTCCGACTTGAGCACCCGCTCGATGAACTTCGCCCGGGTGGTGATCCCGTCCTGGCTGGTCTCCCCCGTGGACTCGCCCAGCGGCCGGTGCGGGGGAAACAGTCCCTCGACCGCCACGCCGCGCATGGTATTGCGGTCAGTTTTCTCGAAAATCGCCGCGCTGAGTGCGCCCGAACAGAGGATGGAGGCATGCACGATGCGCTGGAGCAGCGCCTGGCGAGACAGTCCCTCCCCCAACGCCTCGACCATGTGGTGCATGAAGTCGACGATGCGCTCCCGCTCCTGCTGGGTCTTCTGCCGGTCCTCCTCCGCGCGGTCGAGCGAGCGCGTCAGGCGCACGACCACCGCGATGAGGACGCACACCCCGGCCGCCAAAAGACAGAGCAGAAGAGCCATGAAGGGGAAAAATGTGGGGGCCGAAATGGCCCCGGGCAATCGCGGATTATCCTACCCCAATCACCTCAGCTGACTGCCTCCGATCGAACATCAAAGATTGCTCTGGGCACGGAGTTCGGCGCGATAGTCCCCACAGGTGAAGAAAATGGCCATCTCCGCCCTGAACGGACGGCTACGCGGACCGTGTCCCTTGTAGATGCTGTAGATCGCATCCTTGAACTGAGAATTCCTCATTGCTGCATCATCCATATCTGCCTTCGACCGGAATATTACCTCAAAGGTGGGATAGCCATACGAAGAGGAAATTTTCATAGAGGGAGGACGCGGAAGCTGGGCATAGGATTCTCGAAAGGCCGCATCGACCAGCCGCCTGGTCCTTTCTCTTTCCTTTCGGACCCGCGGCTGGATCGCGATTATCCCGCCGACAATGACGAACGCCGCAATCCCGGCCCACATCGGCTCATATCTCACCACCGTCACCAGCAGCACAACCACCAGCCCACTTCCCAGTAACAGTCCGAAAACGTACCGCAGTGCCCACAGCTTCTTCATACGCAGGAATAAAGCGAAGCGACCAACTTTGAAGCTGATCAGATGCCAGTGTCACTCCCTTCGACCTCACCTGTCGGCGCATGCTTGAGCAAGTCGGCGAACCAGCGGCAGGTCAAAAATCCCGTCACCGACAAAACGCCAATCGTATACGCGAGCCTCCGTCCGTGCCACAGGCTGGTGAACCACTTATTGAGATCGTTGAAGAGCAGGTAGCTTTTGCCGCCCATTCTCTCCAATTCGAAGGTCTGGCGGTTCGTCTGCACATCGAGACCCAGGATGCCCAGTCGCTCCTCGCGGCGGGCTGTGGCAAAAATGACCACTGCCGTCAGTAAGCCAACGACGAGCAAAATCATTCCCAAGATGTGAACGCGCTTTGCGGCAGTCATGCGGGCGCAAGGAGCGCAGGTTTCGACCCAACGTTCAAGATGAGCGATGATTGGGCGGGCGCGTATTCACGCGCGCAACGTTGGCTCTGACGGGCGCTCAGGACTAAATTTTCGGCTCTTCCCAAGCGACGTGAGTCTCGCACGGGCCTCTTCTCACCCGGCTCCAGCCTTCCCCCCACACAAAGGCGATCCATCCCGATCGTCGTTCGCCTGCCGCCGTTGCGACCTCGATCTTAAAACCGACCCCATACGCAAATTTCCAGGTCAGAGGCCCCATGAAAAGACGTCGTCGCTCCGCCTTGATCACCGTGACGCGATTTTCGTCCGCCCATTGGCCCAGCAATTTCGCATCCGACGTTCGGCGCGCGTTCCTCGCCCACCAAAGCCCGGGTCCCGCGCACAGTAGGATCAGAACCGTGGGGACGAGGAACGTCGGTTCCGCGAAATCGGTGATTTTCATGTCAGCCTGACGTCCAGGCACGCGCCGCATCGGCGACCCGGCCGCACGACGGGAATCACGCCTTGGGCGGCTGGCCAGTCATGTGAAAAAGACCCCAGCCATGGCCGTCGAGGTCGACGAAGCTGTGCGTGTACATGAAGCCGAAATCCTCCGGCTTGGCTTAGGTCGAGCCGCCCGCG
>CALFNJ010000703.1 GCA_937902865.1 uncultured Opitutaceae bacterium | reverse complement strand
GCGTGCGGCAGCTGTCCCTCCAGTTCATCGAGGAGCGCGTGGATGCTGTCGTTCTTCAGGCGGGCATCGACGATCATGTCGGTGACGCGCGTGTTGCTCTTCTCCAAGTCGTCCTTCTTGACGTGGATCTGGGCGATGGACGCGAGGCGCGCGGCGATGACGTCGCGGAGCTTGGAAAGGGTTTCCTGATTCGCGCGGTCCTGGGTGCTGACGCTGAGCACGAAAATCAGGATGATCGCGCCGAAGCCGCAGCAAATGCAGTCGAGGAAGGCCAGGCTGAACACCTGGGTGGGGCGGCGGCGCATCATGTCTCAGGCCAGGTTTTTGACGGGCTGACGAGCGCGCCCTTGCTCGCGTTGGCCAGCTCCCAGTAGAGCGCGGCGGCGGCCGGGTCGCCGTCGAGTGGCATCAGGATGGTGCTGACGGGAATGCGCGGCGGCAGCTGGCGCACGGCCACCTCGTAGAATTTCACGCGCGTCGGCTGATCCACGGCGCCATCGGTTGGGACGGAATCGCTCAGGGTCGGCAGGCCGTCGGTGAAGAGCACGACACTATCCGGGAGATGCTTCATGTAGCGGACGGTCGTGAAGGCGCGCTCGAGGTTGGCGCCGCCCTGAGGCACGACGGAATGCAGTTTGCTGATGATCTCCTTGAGGGACTGCTTGTCGTCGGTGGTGAACCACTCATCCGCCCGGGTGGGCAGAATCGGCGTGGTTTCCTCGTTGAAGAACTGGATCTGGAAATGGGTGTGCGGATCGAGGGTGGCGATCATCCACTCCAGCGAATGCAGCGTGCGCTGCCATTTCGGCGCCTCGCGCTTTTTGGTGTCGGAGTCCTCGAGGCGCGCGGTCGCATCGTCGATGGTCTCGCCGAGCATGCTGCCCGAGACGCGGACAAGAAACAGGATGTAATCGCCGCGCAGCTTCACGCCGGTGAGGTATTGGCGACGGTCGACGTTGGGAATCGGGATGGGCGCGTTGTCTTCCGTCGGCAGTTTCTTTTTTTCACCGAGCAGGGTGGAGAGCGCGTCCTTCAGCATGCCGGTCTGCTGGAGCAGCAGCAGCAATTCCTTCTGGCGGTCGGTCAGCTTGAGCTGGTCGAGATTGTTCTTCGAGTTGATGTCCTCGACCTCGACCTGGGCCGCGGCGAGCGCCTGGGCGATCCGGTCGACCTCCGACTGGCTGATCTTCAGATCCTGGTCGAGGCGCGCCACGCGGGCCTGGACCTCCGCAACGTTCTCCGTGTCGACCGTCGTCTTCTGGGTGATCGTGAGGATGAACACCAGGATGACCGCGCCGAAGCCGCAGCAAATGCAGTCGAGGAAGGCCAGGCTGAAGACCTCGGTTTCGCGGCGTTTGGAGGCGATACTCATGACGCGCAGGGAACGCGACCGGCTGGGGTGCTAGACGGGACGGGGAGTGGCGGCTCCTTCGCAATAGACGAAGAGCAGGTCGGCGGCATTGCCGCCGCAGCGAATGGCGAGGTGATCGCCGGCTTCGACCACGGTGCGGAGCGTCGACTCGGTCTTGGGCGAGCCGGCCGGAGCGGGCGCGGGATCGACGAACCAGAGCCGGCCGCCGTCACGGATGAGGTGGACCAGACAGTCGGAGGCCGTGTTGAAGGCCTCGGGCAAAGCCAGATCCGCGCAAGCGCTGGCGGCGCCGACCGTGAAGCCGCCATTGCCGCCGAGCAGATGGCCGATGCCGTCGATCACGGCGTGGGTAGGCATCGGCCGCGGTTCGAACAGGCGTGCCTTTTGCAGGCGTGCTTCCCAGGGCGCGCCGACCGCCCGGCAAATATCGGCGGCGGCCGCGGAGGTTTCGACGGGCACGTCGGTGAGATCGCCCGGGACCGAAAGCCGCTTTTCCCCGATGCTGGCCGCACCGGCCGCCGCCGCGCCGTGCGGAAGCCGCAGCAGGCGGCTGAAGCCCGCGGAGCGCAGCCGCGCCTCCAGGCCGGGCAGGCAGGCGGCGCGATCGGTGAGAGCGACGGTGCAGGGCTCGGGGCCGTGCGAACTGCCCGGAGCGAAGCCCTGCAACGCCTGGATGAGGGCACCCACAAACGCCTGGGCGTCGTTCGCGAGCTGCTCGTGCTTCACGAGCATTTCGTAGGTGCGGCTCGCGGTGTTGACCTGAAAGCGGAACTCCGCGGCCTCGCTGAGCAGGAAATCCTTCGTCTGCCGGTAGAAGGTCTGCTCGATCCGACCGTCCGCGAGAATGTCGAACGCGGTGTGACGCAGGAACCGGTTGCCCATCGTTCCCGTGAGATGCTTGAGCAGCTGGGCCAGGCCCGACTGCGGCAGATGGAGAAATTTCTTCCGCTCCAGCCGCGCGTCCGTGGACAGCAGACTGAGCTCGGCCGCCTGCAGGTGCAGATCGAGCACGACGACGGGGAGGCTGGGATTGAAGCCGCCGGCGCGGGGATCGCAGAGCGAGGCCGACGCCATATCGATGATTCCGGCGAGAGGCAGCCCCAGTTCGCCCGCCATGCCGAGGAGCAGGCCGATCTTCTCATCTTCCGTCGCGGGATCCTTCAGGTACGCGCCGGGCACGGCGAGGACCAGCTTCTGCAGCGGGCCGGCGGAGGTGGCGAGCGTCTGCGTGAAATCGCGCAGAAAGAGAAACGCCAGCTCGGAATAGGAAGGCGGTTTGCCGGTGACCGTCAGCGACGACGGCTCGTGGGTGAGCTTCGCGAGAAAGGAGTGCGAGACGCTGCGCGGATGCACGAACCACACGTCCTCGGCGGCACGGCCGAAGCGGAGCTTCTTGCCATCGTGGTAAACGAATCCGGGCCACTCGAGGGAGCCGCCCTGGCCGCCGACGCTGTGCAGTTCCGGACCGTTGGCCCCGGCGAGGGCAACCTGCAGGCCGGCATCAGAGAATTCGATCCCGAGAGTGGACATGGCGGCTTGGCCCCGACTCAGGTGTAAACGTTGCCGGCCGTATCCTTGCTCGGCACCTTCATCACGTCGATCAGCTGGTCGCGGCAGTGGGTCTGCGTCTCGATGATGAACGCTTCCTGGCGGGATTGCACCACGTGGAGGGCGTACATCAGCACGATGCACAGGGCCAAGCCGACGAAGGTGGAGTTGAACGCGAGACCGAGGTTCTGGGTCACCGGCGAGATGTCGCCGTGGATCGCGAGCTCGGCAAACGACAGGGCGCCGCCGATGCCGCGCACCGTGCCGATGAAGCCGATCGCCGGGATCGCCCAGGCGATGTAGCGCACCAGCGACAGGGTCGAATCCAGCTGGTCCGCCGCGAGTTCCGCCCGCTCTCGCACCGCGTTGGCGGCGTCCTGCACCGAGTTTGTCGCGTGGAAGCGATGCAGCGCCGCAAGCATGCATTCGGGCAGCAGGCGCTCCTGCCAGCGGGGCTCCCGCTCGACGGCGGATTTCAGCTCCTTGTAACGATCGAGCGCGTCGTCGGGGATGATGCGCTCGCCGGGCTGAATCTTGACGAAGTCGTGACGGAAGAGGGAGCGCTCGCGGTTGACCTGGACGAACTTGTACGTGAGCACGATCAGGCCCCAGAGGCAGAAGATGATCTCGGCCCTGGGCTCGTCGTCCTTGATGACGACGAAGAACGGGCGTTCGCGCAAAATCTCCGTGTTGCCGTGCGCGGCGAGCACGTTCCGCCGCAGCATGAACTCGCTGGAGCGGGGCGTGACGTAGAGCGAATAGAAGAGCGTGACGGCGATGAAGGCGACGACGAGGCCGAGCGAGGGGACCAGGAAATCGAGGGACAGAATGCCCTTGTTACGCGAGATCATCGGGGGAGGGGGCCAGGGGTGGATTTACGCCGTGCAGAAGTCCGACAGCATTCCGATCGCTTGGGTCCACGGGCACCCGCTATCGGCGCGGGAACAGCACTGGGTGCACGTGCATTTGATTTGATAAAAAAAACGAACACCTTCTAGTTAACGCGAGTCTAAACTGAGCGCGTCGCCCCCTTCCCCCGTCGTTTCCCGCGTCCGTTTTTCTTCCGGCCCAATCGCCGCTTTCGCATGAAAAAAATCATCTGCGTCGGAACTGCGCTGGCTCTGGCCGGCCTCACCGGTTGCTCGTCGGGCGTGGCTCCCTCGAAGACGGCCAGCGGCGCCGGCACGGGCGCGCTGATCGGCGGCGCGGGTGGCGCGATCGTCGGCTCGAACAGCAGCATGGGCACGGGCACCGGCCTCGTCAGCGGCGTGGCGGCGGGTGCGTTGATCGGCGGCGTGGTCGGCATGATCCAGGATGCCAAGGATCGCAAGGAGCAGGATCGCC
>CALFNJ010000702.1 GCA_937902865.1 uncultured Opitutaceae bacterium | reverse complement strand
CACCACCGTGCGCACGCCGAATGGACGTCTGGAGGGCTTCCTCACTTCCGGCAGCGGACCGACCACGCCGGAGGCGCCGATCGGGGACAATCGCGAACTGGTGGACTATCTCCGCTCCGAACCCGGCTACGACATCGTGCATCACGGCTGCCATCACGACTACTTCGAGTTCGGCATCACCGACCGCATCGAACTCTCGCGCCGGCTCGACGAAGGCACCGTTCGTCTCCGTGAGGCCGGGCTGCGCGAACCCGCCGCCTTCGTCGCGCCCTACGACCGCTTCTCACGCGAAGCGTATCTCGAAGTCGCCAATCGCTTCGACGTCATCTCCACCGGCTGGTTCGAAGCCCTGCGCCTGCCGGTGGCCTGGTGGCCCGCCTATGCGGAAAAAAAAGTCCTGCACCACGCCCACTGGCGCCACGACGGGACCACGCTGCTGAGCCATCCCGGCTGCCTGCTCTCGTTCCACCGCCATTATGACGAGATGCTGGCCACGGTGCAGCGGGCCGTGGAGCGCTCGCCACTCACGGTGCTCGTCACCCACTGGTGGGAATACTTCCGCGACGGCCAACCCGACGACCGGTTCATCGGCGTGTTGCACGAAGTTGCAAAGTGGCTCGGCAGCCGTCCCGACATCCGCGTCATCACCTTCCGCGATCTGCTCCGGGAAGAAATCCCGCTCAACTAACTCCGATCTCGGAAGGTTTCACGCAGAGGACGCAGAGCACACAGAGGATCGATCCGGATCCGTTTCTCTGTGTCCTCCGCGTCCTCTGCGTGAAACCTTCCGGGATTAGATATGCAGGGCCGAACCGTAAAGGGTCGGGCCGTAAGGGGTCAGGTTTTGCTTATTGCGGTTTCTGAATGGCTGCGACGGCCTCACCGCCAACGCTACACAGGCCATCAAAGACCGATCGATCTCTGTGCGCTCTGTGTCTCTGTGCGAAACCGGTTCGAAGACCGAGGATCGGGCGCTCACGCCACGCTGACCGCTACCTCCGCCGCGTGGTTGCGCGCTGCCGCTTCCTCGGCTTGGGCAGTCATCAGCTGGTAGACGTGCGGGATGGCGGTGATTTCCTCCGGCACGTCCGCGTAGTTCGTCAGCAGGCTGGCGTAGCTGTGCGGGGCGTCGGGGTGGTAGCCGTGCATCGCGCGAATCGGGCGTTCGCCCATGTGGCTGGGGACGATCAGCACGCCTTCGTCGACGAGGAAGATCATCTCGCCGAAATAGCGGTCGGGAAACAGCGCACCCAGTTCCTTGAGTTCGCTGTCCGGCAGGATCCGGCCTTCGGGCACGGTCGCCAGGCACGCGGTCACCGCCTGGCGGGCGCGGTCGTTGAAGAACCAGAAGCGCGCCATCGTCGAATCGTACACCACGGCGTAATCCTCGCCCATGCGCAGCCCCAGCGGCTCGATCTTCGCCTTCAGGTCGAGCAGACGGTCGCAGTTCGCCATGCCGTGATCGCTCAGGATTGTCAGCTTCACTTCACCGTAGTGCTCGCGGGCCGTCGCCATGAGCTGCTCGAGCCAGGGCTCGTAGGCGTCCAGCTTCGCGGGGATCTCGGGCGAGGTGTTGCCCACGCGGTGCAGGAGGCCGTCGAGATCCGGCCAGTAGAGGAACGCAAAATCGATTTCTTCCTGCCGGATGTCCTCGAGCAGGCGGTCCAGGTTGGCGCGTTCGCCCAGGATCGGCTCGCTCACGTGATAGCGGATGTCGTGCGCGACGAGGTGGTCGAAAATGTTCGGTCCGCGATTCATCCCGCCTGGCTGGAGCGGGCTCTTCTTCTCCGAGAAGTCGAACAGCGAGATGTGGCGGAACGGAATGTTGTAGAGATCAAAATAGCCGCGGAACTTGAGATGCGCCTTCAGCAGCTGTGACAGCCGCCGCCGGAAGAAACGCCGGCTCGTCAGCGCCGACGGCAGCCAGCGCAGCGCCCGCAGGCTGCGAAAGGGGGAATGTTTCGGATCGTAGACGAAGTAGCACCAGTTGCGGTGCTCCGCCGGCCAGCGGCCCGCGAGGATCGACGGCACGCAGGCCGAGCTGTAGCCGAACACCGAGCGCAGCTTGCGCCGTTCGGGAGCCAGCGCGCGGGCGAAGGGCCGGTCCTTGATGATTTCCCAGCCACAGGCGTCAATGAAGACAAAGATCGGAAGTACAGTTTTCATGGGAGTGAAGCGGAGTTCGGAAACTGATTCGGAATTTCACCACAGAGGCACGGAGGCGCCGAGCCTATGCTCGATCGGGATTCGAAAAATGAGTTCTCGGTGTCTCTGTATCTCTATGGTGAAATTCCGAATCAAGCGGTGGTAGTGGAAAGAATTTCCTCCCCTTCGAAGCGCGGGAGGCGGCGGCTGACTTCATCCGTCCAGGGCGCCGAGGTTTCCTCCATCATGAGGAGAAAAGCCTGGTCATCCGCCATCTCGGCCGCGCCACGGAAGCGGGTCAGCTCGGCGGTCAGCTGGTCGCGCAGCACGTCGGCCTTCCGGCCGGCGCGTCCGTGTTCCTGCAGCCAGTTCATGAGCCGGCGCTGGCCGAAGCGTGCGCCGCTCGAATCGCGCACATCCGTCAGGCCATCGGTGTGCAGCAGCAGCACCGCCGGCTCGCCCAGCGTCGCGGTGGCATTGCTGTACAGCGTATCCGGGAGGACGCCGAGCGGCAGTCCGCGGGTCGGCAGCGGCGCGACCTCTCCGGCTCCGCGGGGCAGCAGGAGCAGGGGACAATGCCCGGCGCTCGCCGCCGTCACCTGCCGGGTCTGCAGGTCGACGTGGACGATCTGCGCGGCGATGAACATCTCCACGGCGGACAGTTCCGAATGGAGCAGGCGGTTCAGGCCGCTCAGCAGGTAGGCGGGATCGGGACTCCGCGCCGCCAGGCCGCGGAGCAGGCCGCGCATCGTGGTGGAAAACAGCGCCGCCGGCACGCCTTTGCCCATCACGTCGGCGATCATCAGCAGGAGCGAGCGGTCGCCGAGCGGAATGGCGTCGTAGAAATCGCCGCTGACTTCCCGCGCGCTGTGCCAGCCGCCCGCCAGGCCGAAGCCCGCGGGCTGGGGGAGCGCGTGCGGCAGCAGGAGATGCTGGATCTCGCGCGCGATCTCGAGTTCGCGCGCCATCACGCGGTTGCGGTCCTCCTGCTTGTGACGGCGGAGGTTGACGGTCTGGATCGCCAGGAATTCCGCGAAGGCCTGCACGACTTCCTCCTGCAGCTTGCCGAGGTTGAATCCGCCGTCGCGGCGGCCCACCGCCATCGTGCCGACGAGTGCGCCGTCGAAGCAGAGTGGACAAATCAATCCCGTCCCGCCCGCGCCCGCGGCGCGCAGCGGCTCGCCAGGCGGACAGTCGGCCAGGTCGAAACGGAGCGCCACACGGCTGGCCGCAACGCCCGCCTCCAGGCTCGGTTCCGAGGCGTCTCGGACCGCCAGGGTGATCGGCGTCGAAATCAATCCTGGCTCGGACGCGGCCACGACTTCGAGCTGCCGGTCGTCGAGCGACAGCACCCGGAGCACGCACCAGTCGGTCGAGGTCAGGTGCAGCAGATCGCCGAGCAGGCGATCGCTGAAACCATCCGTGAAATCGTCCTGGTGTCCGAGTTTTGAATAACTCCGGACGAGCGAGGACAGCGTCTCGGAGCGAAACGAGGAACTGCCGTCGCGATTCGCCTCGGGGGTCGTCGTGCGGGATGACGCCCGGCGGCCCGACGGCTTCGGCATCGTCGACGGCAGCGAAACCGGCAGAGGCGGAGTCGGGGTCGGGGATTCCCCGGCTGCAGCCGGCGTCGGACTCGGATCCGGTTGGCGCCGCTTGCGCATGATGAGAATATTTTCCTTCGTGCCGCGGAGGTACCGCACCTCGTCCATCACCGACTGGATGATGAAGAGCCCACGGCCGCATTCGCTC
>CALFNJ010000701.1 GCA_937902865.1 uncultured Opitutaceae bacterium | reverse complement strand
CTGATGGCTCTCCTCGGCAAGATGGAGTTCAGCCCGGCGCCCCTGGGCGCGATCCCGGCGTCGTCCCCCGCGACGACTCCGGCGGCTCCTCCTGCGCCGACGGCGAAGCAATAATAGCGCGGATCGAGGTGGAACGCGTTGTCCCCAACGCGTTGAAATCTCCGTCCACGATAAAACGCCGTCGGAGCCAAAAACGCGTTGGGGACAACGCGTTCCACCCTGCGATCCAGAAGACTCGGCCTTCTTTCCGTGTGTTCGGTGGGCAGCCCCCTTCCCACTCCGGTTTCCTGATTTCCTGAGTTCCAGATAAGAAGGTTGGCCACAAAAAAGCGCAGACGTTTGCAAAAACGATCCGACCGATCCGTCAGGATCCTTTTTGCGTCATCTGCGCTTTTTCGCGGCTAATGCCGACTCGGACTCAGCCCTTCTTCTGCGCGGCGGCGCGGCCGCTGCCGTCGTCGAGGTCCGGATCCAACGCGCGCGGGCCGGCGGCGGGCGCGGACGAGGAGCCCGGCCAGAGGCTGGCGAGATCGTTCGTGCTCAACGCGACGCTCGGGCGGAAACGGCTGGAGGCGGCGTAGTCGAGCAGCGAGCGGCGCAGCTGCTGCAGGCCGATCGACGCCTTGGGATCCTGCAGCGGGAGCGCGGACACCAGCAGGCTGCCGTTGCCGACCTTGCACTCGAAGATCACGCCGAGCCGCCAGTCGCGGTTCCAGTCATCGATCGTGCTGACGATCGGCTTCAGGTCGCGGGTGACACGATCGAGATTGATCGAGCGGACGTCATGGATCAGCGGCGTCCACTGCCAGTCGCAATTCACCTCGGTCGGGAAACCGGCGAGGGCCGGACTCTTCGGGTCGCAGAGCAGGCCGAGCATGCCGTCGAAGCGAGCCGTCGGATTCCGCGGCGGGCGCACGGTCATCTGGATGTTCCAGAAGACGGGCACGTTCTTCATCGGCGGGCATTTGGCGGCGTCGAGCTCGGACGCTTTCGGCGTGAACACGACCTTGCCACCGGCGGCGAGGCGCGCGGAAGCCTCCGCCCAGTTGTCGGTCAGCAGCACGCTCGAGGGCACGGTGGGTTCGACCTGGGCGGGATAGAGCCAGAAATTCCAGTCGTTCACCGCCGAGGTGCCCTGCAGGCCGACGACGAGCTTGTAGGCGGCCGGGGCAGGCAGCTGGGCCAGCTGGACCGAGACCTGGCCGAGCGGGATGTTCTTGCCGACCGGAATGTCGCGCGCCGGCCACTGACCTTCGGTCACGCTCTTGCCCGCAGCATCGACGATTTTCCAATAGGGCTTCGCCTGCGCGACGGGCTTTTCGGCGAAATGGTAGAGCTCGACGTCGCTCGTCAGCGTCTCGGTCGTGGTGAAGACGCGCTTGCTGAGCCGCGCGAGCGGCACGTTGTCGCTGTT
>CALFNJ010000700.1 GCA_937902865.1 uncultured Opitutaceae bacterium | reverse complement strand
TTGTTTTTTGATCGAGCTTCGGGACTGACTCTGTGCCCGGCCTTGAACGTTCAACGTTGAATGTTGGACGTTGAACGTTGCGTCTGAGCGAAGCTCAGACGTTCGGGCCGCGCCCGCGCCGACCGAAGATCAGCGTGAGCACGAAGAGCACGATGAAGACGAAGAAGAGGATTTGGGCGATTTGAACCGAGACGCCGGCGATGCCCCCGAAGCCGAGGGCGGCGGCGACCAGTGCGACGATCAGGAAGGTAATGGCGTATCCGAGCATGGGAGGAGCGGGTTGACGAACGTTGGCGACGAGGGTGGGAGCTGAGGTTGGAGGGAGAGATTTCGGGCGCGCGCTGGAGACGCACCTGTTTTCATCCCTTCTTTTGCACCGCCCGTGCCAGCATCACCGTCGTGGCGACAAGTCTCTCTCGTTCAGTCTCATGCCTTCTTCCGTGCGTTTGACGAAGCCGCTTCCGCCACATGCAAAATGACCATTCCCACCGGGGAACCGGGCGGATTGCAGGACGGTAAAAAGCGATCTTCGCCCACGGGAGATAAATCAGAGCTGTGAGGCTAAGTCCCAACAACCCAACGCCGAACCGTCCCCGAACGATTCGAAATGTAGGGGCGTTTCTCGTGGATGCCCGGGCTTCTCTGGTTGGCGACGCGAACGGGCGTCCACAAGGAGCCCCTGCATTTCGAACTCAGATTCCTGATTTCCTGAGTTCCAGATAATAAACCAGCCCCAAAAACCCCAAAGAAAAAGGCGCCACCGGAAACCGGTGGCGCCTTTTCAAACAGGCGGGAAGCCTGCGAAACTGGGCTTAATTATTTCTTCTTTCCGGAGGCCTTGTACTCGGTGTGGCCTTCCTTCTGGATGGCGCCGAGGTCGGCATAGATCTTCGTGGCCTCGTCGTTCTTGCCGGCCTTGAGGGCGGCGGTGAGGTCATCGAGCTTGGTGATGAGCTTCTGCAGCTCGGCCTTGAAGCCTTCCAGCGCCTTCGGCTGATCGGCCGCCGGCATCGCCGCGATCTTGATCGGGGTCAGCTTGAGGGCCGCCGTGGCGTTTTCCTTGATCGTCGCAACCTTGGCGAGCGAGTCGGCATTCTTGGTGGCATCGGCGAGCTGATTCCGCAGCGGGCGGAAGTTTTCGCTCATCTTCTGCATTTTCATCTGGAGCTCGGTGTCGCCGTCATCGGCGCGGAGGCCGGGGATGGCGGAGAGAGCGAAGGCAAGGGAGCACAACAGGATACGGATTTTCATGGGTAGAGGCAGCAAACGATTTGATGGTTACGGCAGGATTGCCGAGGCGGGAAAGCCAACAACCCCGACCGCCAAGGGCAATCGGAATTTTCGGACGCCTGTAGGATGTGAAAGACGCGCCTTTCCGGCAAAAGAGACCGGAAATTGCCGGTCCGGCCGAAGGGAAGCCCCCGGAAAACAAACAGCCTTCCCTCCGCTCCGCATCCGACTACAGTCCGAGCGTCGTTTCCCCGCGCCCGCCAACCCCTTCCCAGAAAATCCTACCCATGAAAAGCCCACTGATATTTCTCACCGTCGCCGCCCTGCTCGCGGTCGCTCCCGCCCGCGCCCAGGATTGGGCCAAGGCCCGCCTCGATGGAAAATCCCCGCGCCATCAGGAATGGGTGAAGATCAAGCAGGGTTCCCGCGAGGTGCAGTCGTTCATCACCTATCCCGAGGTGAAGGACAAGGCCACCGCCGTCGTGGTGATCCATGAAATTTTCGGCCTTTCCGACTGGGCCCGCAGCGTCACCGACGAGCTCGCCGAGGCTGGCTACATCGCGATCTCCCCCGACCTGCTCTCCGGCGTCGGCCCCAACGGTGGCGGCACCAGCGCCCTGCCCGCCTCCGATATCGGCAAGGCGATCCAGTCCCTCCCCGCCGACCAGATCACCGCGGATCTCACCGCCGTCGTGAACTACGTGAAGGGTCTCCCG
>CALFNJ010000699.1 GCA_937902865.1 uncultured Opitutaceae bacterium | reverse complement strand
GGAGGAGGCGCTCGACCAGGACGACGAGATTGTCTGGCCCGCCGCGCCCGGCTCACCCGCGGTGGCGCGGGAACATGGACTCTACGCGAGCCGGCATCACGTGCCGTTCCTCGCCAGCGTGCCGCTGCGCGATCACGGCACCGTGGTGGGCGTGGTGCACCTGCACCGCGCCGAGGCCGCCTTCTCGCCGGTGGAGCTCGCGACCCTGCGCGTGCAGTGTGACCAGGCCGGCCCCTGGCTGGCGCTGCTCTGGTCGTACGGCCGCGGCGGCTGGCAGCGCTGGCGCGAGCGCGGCCGCCAGGCGCTCGGCCGGATCTGGGGCGTGGAGCAGGCCTGGACGAAATTCGCGGCGGTGGCCGGCGCGCTCGTGCTGCTGGCGCTGATCTTCATCAAGATTCCGTATCGCGTGGACGCGCCGTTCATTCTCCGCAGTGCGAACCAGATGCTGCTGCCGGCGCCGTTCGACGGCTTCATCCAGAGCGTCGCGCACGAGAGCGGCGATGCGGTCACGGCCGGTGAGACGCTGCTGACACTGGACCAGACGCCGCTGCGCAACCGCGAGGCCTCACTGCTGGCGGACATCGAACGTTACCGCGGCGAAGCGGAGCGGGCGGAAAGCGCGAGCCGGTTCGCGGACCTCCGCATCGCGCAGGCGCAGGGCAACCAGGCGAAGGCGGAGCTGGCGATCGTCCGGCACCAGATCGAGCAGGCTGCGCTCGTCGCCCCCTTCACCGGCGTCGTGATGGAAGGCCGCCACCGCGAGCGCCTCGGCGCCTCGGTGAAGCAGGGTGAGCTGCTGTTCCGCGTGGCGCGGCTCGACGGCGTTTATGCGGAGATCGATGTGGATGAGCGCGACATCCAGGACGTGCGGCTCAAGGCGGGCGGAGAGCTCAGCTTCACCAGCCGGCCGAGCGAAGGGTTTCCGCTCACGGTCACGCGGATCGATCCGGGCGGCACGGTGAAGAAGGGCGCGAATCTGTTTGTCGTCCGCGGCGATCTCGTCGGCGTGCGCGACTGGTGGCGGCCCGGCATGACCGGCATCGCGAAGATCCAGGCGGAGCGCCGCAGCCTCGGCTGGATTTTGACGCACCGCCTGGTCGACTTCCTGCGCCTGCGCCTCTGGTGGTGGTGAGGTCCGTCCGTCATGGCCGAGGCTGAAAACCTTTTCTCCGAGTCGTGGCATCTGGTGGCGCCGCTGCGCCTCGTGCTCCGTCCCGACCTCGAAGTGCGGCGGCAGATCTTCCGCGGCCAGCCCTGGTGGGTGGTGCGCGATGCGATGAACCACCAGTTCTTCCGCCTGCGGCCGGCAGCCTATCATTTCCTCGGCCGGCTCGACGGTCGCCGCACGGTGGAGGAAGTCTGGAAGGACGGCGTGGCGCGTGAGCCCGAGGACACGCCCGGACAGCAGGAGATCGTGCAACTCGTGGCGCAGCTCGCGGACGCCTCGCTCATTCAGAGCGAACGGGCGGGGGACTCGCTCCGGCAGTTCACCCAGCGCCAGCGCCGCCGCTCGCAGCAGTTCCGGATGCAGGCGCTGAACTTCCTCTTTCTGCGCCTGCCGCTGTTCGATCCGGACCCGCTGCTGACGCGCCTGGCGCCGCTCGGCCGCGCCGTGCTGAATCGAGTGGGCGCGGTGATCTGGGTGGTGGCGTTCGTGGTCGTGACGGTGGCGATCACCGGGTTCTCGGGGCGCGTCGGCTGGTCGGCGCCGATCGCGCTCATCCTGGTCGGAACGGGCGTGTCGTTCATCCCGGGCGTGCCGCACATCGGCGTCGACCCGGAGCTGGTGCTCTACGGGGTGATCCCGCCCCTGCTGTTCGCCGCGGCGATCCGCACCTCTTTATGGGATGTCCGCGCCCGCAACGACAGCATCCTGGCCCTCTCGGGGGGCTTGGTCTCCTTCACGGTGGTCGCGGTGGGCGTCGTCGCCTGGGCGTTGATGCCCG
>CALFNJ010000698.1 GCA_937902865.1 uncultured Opitutaceae bacterium | reverse complement strand
AACGTCACCGTAGGTCTGAGCGGACTTGTGGATGAGGATGAGCGCCTCGCGATGGGAAGGGATGAGCTTTTCCACTCCGCGCTGCACGCGCTCCACGAATTCAGGCGAGAGATCGGCGTCGTTCTCCTGGATGGCCGCGACCTTTTCCTTCGTTGCCAGGGCGCCGAGATCCACCGGCTCCGTGAAGCTGACCTTGGCCACCGCCGCCAGCGGATCGATCCGCTTGGGATCCTGCGCGAACGCCTCCGGGATGTGGTAAAGGCCAACCGACGCCTGGAACTGGTGGCGGCGGATTTCCAGCGACTCCATCACGCAGTACACCTTCTTCATCGCCCCCTTCACGATCCCGCCCGGCCCGCGGGTGTCGACCGGCTCGTGGATGCTGGCGTCGGAACTCTTGCGACGGCGGCTGATCACCTTGTCCGTCACCTCGGCCTGGCCGGTCGGGGTGAAGCGGTCGTGGTTGGAATCGCGATCGTGCTGCTGCTTGTCGGAGGAAGGCCGGAAGGTCGAGGCGAGGAGCATGGCGGGAGAGGATTGGTTGTTTTGGTTGAGAGGTTTAGCGAATGCGTGCACTCCCTTTTGCAGGCGATGTACCAACTTGCTCCAAATCCGCTAAGTCACTGCAGGAAAGTAAAATAAAAATTATCCGCTCTGCTCGCCCGTGCCGACAACCCATGCAAACCGCCGCATGGCCTTGCAGAATACAATGTATCGAACCCTCAGGCCGGGCCTGCCGGAGTTGTTGGCCACAAAAAAGCGCAGAGCACGCAAAAACGGATTCGGGAAAATCCATTTTGGCGTCGTCTGCGCCTTTTTGTGGCTACCTCCGCTTCGGGGATTCTCGGATCGCGGTTATCTTTTCGCCGCCGCATACGGCGTCACGCGTTTGAAGGCGGTCCACTCGTACTCCATCCGGTCGCCAAACTTCGAGAGCGAGATGCGCGCGGTGCCGCTGGGATCGGGCTCGGCCGCGCCGGGATGGCCGGCCGGCTCCGGTTCAAAATGCATGTCGAGGTCGACGTCGGTGATTTTCGCCAGGCCCAGGGCCACGCGCATGGGTTCGCTCAGCGAGGCGGTGATCCGCTCGATCGAGTGACTCTCGCGTCCGACCGTGACGAGGATGATCAGCTTTTCCGTCTGCACCAGCCGCGCGGCCTCGGGGCGCACGGTCACGGCATACGTCACGGCCTGCGGGGTTTCGTGCAGCGGCACCGCGTGGGTGAAATCGAGGAAATCCTCCGGCGGCTTGTTCGCGTGCTTGCGCGGACGCTGATTCTTGCGGACCTCGATCGCCTTGCGCTGCGCCTCGGTGGGGGGCTTGCCGTCCACCTCGAGCAAATGCCAGCGCTGGTTGTCGGGCAGCGAGGGATCGTAGCGCTCGAGCCGCTCCTCCTTCACGCTCCCGTCGTCCGCCAGGACGCGCGTCCGCTGCGTGAGGGCCCAGTCTTCCTTGCCCGCCAGCCAATTGCCGACCGCGTCGTGCAGCAGCGGCGGCGTGTCGGCCCGCAGTGCCGGCACGCTCGGGAGACACGCGGCAAGGCAGGCCGAAACGAGGAGAAAACGGATCGGAGAAATCACCCCTCAATGGACCCGGTGGCCTGGGCCTGGTTCAGACCGGTTTCCGCAAAGAATCCCAAGAAAACGGGAACCCAGCCTACCCCGCCTGGCAGCAGGTAGCAGCGGATGTGAGGCCGCTGGTTTCGTGCCGCGAACGTTTGGTGGCGCTTATTTGGGCGGAATAAAAACGCTTTCTTCGAAAACAGTGGCGGGTTCGAACACGACCAAACGTTTCGATCCTTTTTCACAGGAGAAAGGCCGAGGGGATCCGAGATCCGAAAATCCGACCTCGGTTCGTCCTCGGTTTTCCTCCTGTTAAAAAATGGATCGAATCCCCGCCTCATCGACGTCGAGCCGGACGGGCGGGCCGCCCGTCCCTCAAACCAGGCACGTTGCTCGCTCCTGATTTCCCGAGTTCCAGATAATGAAAAAACAAAAGGGCGGCGCCACGCGGCGCCGCCCTCCAGAACAGCATCAACAAACCAGAAACAGGAAATCAGAACTTGTAGGTGATCTGTCCGCCGAAGCCGTAGTCCGGGCTGCCGGAATCGAAACCCTTCAGTGCGTAGAGGACGATGTTCACGCGATCGGTCGCGTTGTGCGTCACGAAGATCATCGCGTCGGTGGAGTCGTCACCGCCGCTCACGAGCTTTTCGCGCCAGTCGTAGCCGGCGCCGACGGAAGTGCCTGGCGCCGCGCGGAAGATCAGGCCGGCGGTGGCGTAGAGGCCGTCGCGGGTGCGGATGGTCGGCGTGTCGCCGAGGAAGCGATAGCCGACCGTGCCGAACGGCGTGATGGCGTCGAAGGTCTGGTAGAGATCGACCTGGCCATAGTAGTCGGTCTTGCCCGTGCCGAGGCCCTTGGCGTCATCGGCGGTGGGAAACTTCACCCGGCCGGTCAGATCGACCTTCAGGCTCTGGCTGGTGGGGTTCGTGTGGAACGTCAGACCGGCAACGATGTCGCCGAGGCCGGACTCGGATTTGGCGGTCGGCCGGGCCGGACCGGCGATCGCGGCACCGGTGTCGCCGATGACGTTCGCGGGCCCCTTCACCGTGAGGTACGGGATGGTCGCGCGGAACTGCCAGTTCTGGTTTTCACCGACGAGGATGGCGGGCACGGACCAGACTTCGGTGTCGCTCGTGAAGCCATAGCTGCCGCGGCTGTAGTCGAAGCCGGTGCCGAGCTTGAAGGTGTCGGGCGGGGGCGACACGACCTGGGCGTGGAGTTGGCGGGAGAATCCCGCGAAGCTGAGAACGATGCTGATGAAGCAGAGGAGTTGGTTTTTCATGGACGGAAGTTGAAGGCGAAGAGGCGTATGAGGTTGGATCCGGATGATTTCATCCGCAGTGGAACGCGGGGGAGATCGCTTCCGGGGTCATTGAAACGCCCCGGCGCCGCGAGGCGGCCGGGGCGAAGTTCAATTGCGGTCACAGCGGCTGGAGACGCTGGGGCAAGGTGGCGTTGCAGCGGGAGGCAAGCAGCGATCAGCGGCTGATGTTGGTCGAGCCGGCGGCGGAACCGCTGGCGGAGGCGGACGCCTCGGCCTGCGAAACCGCGTCGCTGTAGCGCTGGTAGTCGGCGGCGAGCTTGGCCTGCGCGCTCGAATAGGTGCTGGCCGAAGCACGGCGCGCCTCGTTCAGACTGTTGCGCACATCGCGTTCACGGGCGCGCACGTTGTCGTACGCGGCGTCGAAGCGGGTCCGCGCGTCACCCTGGAGCTGGCGGCCCGTGCGGCGCAGATCGTCGATCGACTTCGAGGAAGCCTCGAGGCGGATGTTGACCTGCGTCATGACGTTGTCGCGGTTCTCGCGGCTGGAGCTGTTGATCGCGGCGACCGTGTCGGCGCTGTTCAGCGAGGTGCTGATGCTGCCGCCGTTCATGCTCCCGACCGAGCCGTTTCGCGTCTGGCCGTTGCCCATGACGCCGTTGTTGACGGAGCCGTTGACGCTCGCGCCGTTGCGATCGACCTGGACGCCGGTCGCGCCGTTGACGCCGGCATTGACGGAACCCGAGTTGCCGAGCGCGGAACCGGCGCCCTGCGCGTTGGCGTTGACGCCGGCGTTGATCGAGCCCGAGGTCTGCGCCGCCTGGTTGGCGGCTTGGGAAGCCTGGGCGGCCGATTGTGCCGCGGAGTTGTTGGCGGCGTTGACGGCCGCGCTCGACATGTTGGCGGCCTGCTGGGCGCTCGCGTTGGCCGCATTCTGGGCGGCCGTCGTGCTCGCCGCAGCGGCGTTCTGCGCCGCGGTCGCGCTATTGGTCGCATTGATCGCCGCATTGGTGGTGGCGTTGACCGCGCCGGTCACCTGGGCGGATGCCATGGGCACCAGCAGCGAGGCGATCGCGGCCACACCGAACAGACGGAGCTGAGTCTTGTGGGATGTATTCATGTTTTATCGTGTTGAGTTTGAATGGTTGAACTGAGGTAGAGCTGTCCTCTTTCGCGATAGTCCCCGGGAGAAAAAATCGGTTCGATCGGGGCTAAAACTTTTCCGCAAGCCGCTCGCATCCAGCGCGATATCCCATGGAAAAATTTGGAATGGAAAAATTTCGTCGCCAATAAATGGCGCGAACGCCGTGCAGACTGCCTGAATCGCTCCGCGGATTTTGCACAACGCACGGACGCCAGTCCGTTTCGCGCAGAGACGCAGAGGCGCCGAGATCGGATTTCGGGTTTGGCGGATCGGTCGCTGCGTCGTTGCGCCTCGGTCCGAGACGCCGCGAATTTTTTGCGGACGACGAACGGGTACTGCGACACGCCGGAGCTGGATCCGCTGGCGGAGAAAATTCAGAAATCGCGGCACTCGGCGCGTCATCCGCTGACTTTGGTTATGTCCTCCAGCTCTTCGGATTCCCTGCCACCGAGCAGGGACCGGCGATGCGGGAGGAAACCCCGATCTTCTCCGCTTAATTTCCTTGTGATGAAAACGTCCGCCGACCGCTCCCCTAAAAAACGATCGCCGCGAGCACACGCCGAGAACGGATCTAAGGCGCCTGGATCCGCGAGAACCACGGCCAGGCGCGCTCGCGGCGGGAAAAAACCGGGACTCTTCAAGCGCTTGCCCTGGCTGCGGCACGTGCTGGTGGTGCTCGGCCTGATCGGCGTCGGGCTGTTCTTCCTCTATCGCGCGGTCGACCTGCAGACACTGCAGGCGCGGGCGATGGATTGGAACGCCGGCCTCGTCTTCGCCCTGCTCGCGGTGCTGCCGCTTTTCGGCTTTCCGGTGAACGTGCTGCACGTGACCGCGGGACTGCGCTTCGGCTTCGCGCTCGGCATGACACTCGTGGCGCTCTCGATCCTTTTCCAACTCGTGGCGAGCTATGCGATCGTGCATCTGTGGCACGATACGTTTGCGCGCCATCTCGCCGGCGTGCGGAAACGGATTCCGCGCGCGGCGCACGGCACCGTCTGCCTCTTCACCCTGCTTCTGCCGGGGGTCCCCTACTTCATCCAGAATTACACCCTCGCGCTGATCGGCGTGCCGTTCCGCATTTATATCTCGCGCTGTCTTCCGCTGCACATTCTGCGCGCCGTGCTCACCGTCGGTCTCGGCCAGCAGGCGGGAAAATTCACCCGCGGAGGGCTGGCCGCCCTGGCGACGTACTGGGTGCTGGTGCTTTGCGCTTCGTGGTGGGCTTATCGACGCCTGCGGCGGCAACTTGCAGATCAACCAGCAGTGGCAGATGGTCAGACGCAACCCGCGTGAGCGCGGTGCGCGGCACGGTCACCGCGGTGGCCTCGAGGTGCGGTGAGACGAAAATGTGATCGAGCCGCATCAGCGGCTGGCTCGAGCTGAAGGTCTTCAGGGTCTTGCGGGTCTTCGGCCGGCGCTGGACGTCGCGCAGTCGCGCCGCGGCCATCCGGTACGGCTCGCTGCGGGGCACGGTGTTGAAATCGCCGCAGAGGATCACGGGCTCCTCGGCGGGAATGCCGCCGATCCAGTCCGGGCCCATCAGCTCCTTCATCTGCGCCACCCGCTCCTTCGGTCCGAGGCCGAGGTGCGTCGTGATGACATTGATCGTGCGCTCATTCGTCTGCACGCGCGCCCACAGCGCCGCCCTCGCCTCCTGCCACCAGCTGCGCGGGTCGTGCGGCAGCAGCGCGCGTTTCACCACCTGAATCGGCCAGCGGCTGAGCAGCGCGTGGCCGTAGTGCTCCTCGCCCACGGTCACGGTCGGACAAAACACGGCGTGCAGGCCGAGCTCCGCGGCGATGAGCGCGGCCTGGTCCTCGGCGCGCGACCGTCGGCGGCCGAGGTCGAGTTCCTGCAGCGCAACGATGTCCGGCTCATGCGCGGCGATGGTGCGGGCGACGCGGCGCGGCGAGACGCGTCCGTCCATGCCGGAGCAGCCATGGACATTGTACGTCATCAGCCGCAGCT
>CALFNJ010000697.1 GCA_937902865.1 uncultured Opitutaceae bacterium | reverse complement strand
CATGGAAGCCGCCGCCGCAACGCTGCGGCGCGCCGGGATGCCCGTCATCTACGGCACGATCCGCCTGATCGAGCAGGACGAGGAATCTTTTCTGGCGTGGGCGCGGGAGCCCTGGGCCTGCATCATCTTCAATCTTCATGTCGAGCACACGCCTGCCGGCCTGGCACTGGCCGAAGTCACGTTCCGTGCCTTGATCGACCTCGCGATTGCCCAGGGAGGGAGCTATTTTCTCACCTACCATCGCTGGGCCACTCGCGCCCAAGTCGAGACGTGTCACCCGCGCTTCCGCGAGTTTCTCGAACTCAAGTGCCGGCACGACCCGGAGGAGCGGTTCACCAGCGACTGGCACCGGCATCACTGTGCCCTCTTCGCATGACGCTGCACGAGCCCGCTACGTTCCTGACGGATTGCCTGCTCGGCGGGATCAGCGCGCTCGCGGCTTGGCGGCTGGCAGGCCGGGCGGCGCCGGAAGATCGGGCGACGCCCTGGTTCCAGCGCGGCTTCGTCCTGAGTTCGGCCTCGGCGTTCGTCGGCGGCGCCTACCATGGCTTTGCGACGAATTTTCCGGCGGCCGTCGCCGGAGCCTGGTGGCGGTTGACGCTGGTTTTGCTCGTGCTGACCGCCACAGCTCTGGAGCTGAGTTTGCGCGCGGAGCTGGCGCCGGGCCGTGAGTCGCGGTGGCGAACGCTCATTGGCGCGAAGCTCGCGGTCTCCTTGGTGACCGTGTTGGCCGATCCCCGGTTTATCTGGGCGCTCGTCGCTTACGGCATCGCCCTGACCGCCTGGACCGTTGCCGCGGCGGCCGTTCGCCGGAAATGGTCGAGGTCAATCCTCCTGGGAGTCGGACTCTCCGTCCTTGCCGCCGCGGCGCAAATCTCCCGCTGGGATCCCTCCGCGCGTTTCAATCACAACGACCTCTATCACGTGATCCAGGCTCTGGCCCTGCTCGCCCTCTTCCGCGCCGCCTCGCGTCTGCAAGGAGCGGCCGTTGTAGCCTCGTAGAGCATCTTGCCCTCGGCCGAATTCAGTCCTTTAACCGCGGGCATGCGCTCTACCCCTCGCATCGCTTGTTTCTGCGCAGGCTTCGCCCTGCTGTTTTCCGTTCTGGTTTCTCACGCCGCCGAGCCGGCCGCTGACATGCTCAAGGCCGCGCAGGCCTTTCTTGGCTCCCTCACGCCGGAGCAGAAGGCGAAGGCGGTGTTTCCGTTCGATCACGCCGAACGAGAAAATTGGATCTTCGTGCCGCATGCACGCGAGGGACTGCCGCTCAAGGCCATGTCCGCCGAGCAGCGCGAGCAGGTGACCGGACTGCTGCGTTCCGCGCTCAGCGCGGGCGGCGTCACCCGGGTCGAATCCATCCGTGCGCTGGAAAATGTGCTGAAGGAAATCGAGGGCCCGAACGGCGCGAACGTCCGTGACCCGATGCTGCACTACGTCACGATTTTCGGCACGCCCGGCGACCGTGACACTTGGGGTTGGCGCTACGAAGGTCATCACGTCTCGCTCAACTTCACGATCGTCACCGGTCGGCTCACCGCCGTGACGCCCTCGTTCTTCGGCGACAACCCCGCCGAGGTGAAAAGCGGCCCGCTCGCCGGCCGGCGCACACTGCCGGAAGAGGAAGACCTCGGCCGCGCTTTCGTGAAGGGCCTCGACGACGCGCAGCGGAAGGTCGCGATTTTCTCGGAGAAATCGCCGACGGAAATCCTCACGAGCAACAGCAAGCGCGCCGACCCGCTGTCGCCCGCCGGCCTCGCGGTCGCGCAGATGACGCCCGCCCAGAAGGACCAGTTCCTCGCCCTCCTCAAGGTCTACACCGGCCGCTATCGCACCGACATCGGTGACCATGCGCTCGCCAAGATCATGGCCGCGGGCTGGGACAAGGTGCACTTCGCCTGGGCCGGCGGCCTGGAAAAAGGCCAGGGCCATTACTACCGTATCCAGGGCCCGACTTTCCTCGTCGAGTACGACAACACGCAGAACAACGCCAACCACATCCACACCACCTGGCGGGACTTCAACGGCGACTTCGGCCGCGACGTGCTGGCGGAGCATCTGGCGCGAGAGCATTCCAAGTAGTCGTAGCCGCCGACCGCGTTCCTTCCGAAAGGTGGGGCGCGTTATCCCTAACGCGCCGTTTCGGCCGGACGGTCGATTCGCTCCTACGGCGGATTAGGGATAATCCGCCCTACCTCTTTGATCGGCGCCGCGGTCCTTGGCCGTCAGCCGGCGATATGACACAGAATCGACTGGCGTCTTCCGCCGGTCCTCGTTTTGTTCTTCCCCGCATCAGGAACGAATCGGCCCTCCACAAGCCGGTTCTGCCAACCGGGCCGGGAGCGGCCACGGTGGATCGGGGGAAACCCCGGATGTGCGTCACCCGCAAGGGGGACGAACCAAGCAACGCTCCCGAAGACGACGAGACCGACCTGATGCCCAGGTCGGTTTTTTTGTTTTCTGCATCCCTGATGCGCGAACCTCAACCCTTCACGCATCATGTCCAACGTCATCACCACCACCACGACCGCACTCGAAACGACCGCGACCGGCACTGCCCTCGCGACTCCCGCCCTCCGCGTCCGCGCAGAGAACCCGAACCATCATCTCTGGAACAACCACGGCACGTGGTTCCTGCACTACACCGTGCACCCCACGCCGTTCACCAAGGAGCGCATCCGCCGCTCGCTTGGGACCAAGGATCTGTCGCTCGCCCGCGAACGTCGCGACACGTACTTCGCCCACCTCTCCGCCCGGGCCACCGACCCTGGCGGACTGCTCCGGGCGACCATCGCGGCGTAGCGCGACGATCGCCCTGCGCAACGCTCAACGTTCGGCTAACCGGCCAAGCGTCTGAGCCAGGCGACAGTCATGAGAACGAACAATGAGAGTCGCCAACAGACCGGAAGGCGACGGCGTCGGATTCGATGGACCTCCGACCGCGAGAGACTCGGAAATCTAAGCGCAAAGACGCGAAGCCGCGAAGAAACTC
Source organism: uncultured Opitutaceae bacterium (assembly GCA_937902865.1). GTDB lineage: Bacteria > Verrucomicrobiota > Verrucomicrobiia > Opitutales > Opitutaceae > CAIUWA01. The sequence continues at coordinate 3,876 of CALFNJ010000697.1, read as the reverse complement.
CTGTGCCAGAGGATCGCCTTCGCATCTTTGCGCCTTGGCGCTTAAATTTCCGATGATGGTTCCGGCTCAACGCGAATGAGCGTCCCAAAGCCCGCCATCGCCCTGCTCCCTTGAACGTTCAACGTTGAGCGTTGGACGTTGAACGTTGTTGGCCAGCGGCCAACTCAGGGAATTTTCAGCCGTTGTCCGGGCCGCAGTGAGTTCTCGCCCTTCAGCAGGTCGCGGTTGGCATCGTAGATTTCCTGCCAGCGATTCGGCGTGCCGTAGTAACGAAGGCTGATGCGCGTCAACGAATCGCCTTCGGCCACGGTGTGCATCCGCGCTGTCGTTGCCGCCGCGGCGGGCGCCGGGCTCGCGGGTGTCGAGGGCCCGAGTGTGGGGACAGCCGTCGCCGCATACGGATTGGCCGCGGAATTGCCGCTGATCACGCGCGCGGCGGAGGCGATCTGGTCGAGCGTTCCCTGGGCCTGACGCAACCGCGCGCTGATCGCGTTGTTGTCCTCCTGCAGCTGCGCGATGCGGGCGCTGCGGTCGCGCTCCTGCGCCTGCAGCGTGCTGTTGAGCCGCGCGTTTTCATCCCGCAGCGCCGCGAGATCCCGCTGCGCGCCGGCCAGCTGGCCGCTGTCCGCCCGGATTCCGACCAGCTGCGTGTTCAGCGCGTCGATCTGCGCCTGGAGATTCTTGTTGTCCGCCGCGAGCTTGGCGTTCGTGCCGGTCAGCTCCGCCACGCTCGCACCGTGCTGCTCCGCGGCCTTTGCGCTGTCGTCGAGCTTCGCTTTCACGGTGGCGAGCTCCGTGCGCAGCGCACTGCTGTCGGCGCCGGCCTGGCTGAGCCGGGCATTGTCCGCGCGCACTTTGTCCAGGTCCGCGCCCAGGCTCTTCACCTGCGCCTGCAGCTGGTCGTTGGCCGCGGACAGGTTCGCCGTCTGCATTTCCGCATTGCGGCTGCTCGCGGTGCTCTGCGCCCGCAGGTCCGCAATCTCGGACTGCGTCCGATCCGTCGCCGTCTTCAGCTGCGTGAGCTGAGACTGCAGCGCGGTTTTTTCATCGGTAAGCTTCTGGTTCAGGCCGGTCAGCTCGGCGACGGCGTCATTGTGCGACTCCACCGCCTTGTCGGATTCGCTCAGCTTGGCCTTCAGGTCGGCGATCTCGCTCCGGGCCGACTGCGTCTGATTGCGGGCGGCGTCACCCTCGGACTTCAACTGCGCGAGACTGCTCTCCGCGTTGCTGAGCTTCGCAAACATGTCGTCGACCTGGGCTCGCAGCTTGTCGCGCTCCTGCGTCCAGGTGGCGGGCGCCTTGGCCGCGTTCCGCGCCGACTCGAGGTCGGCCGCCTGGGACTTGAGCTGGTCGGACAGCCGCTGCTGCTCCGCCTTGGCCCGGTCGTTGGCGGCCGCGAGATCGCGCACGCGGGCATTGAGTTGGTCAACCTCCGCCTTCGAGGTGGAATCATCCGAACCCTTCGCGTCCATCAGCGCGCGGTTGGCATCGGCCAGCGCGCGATTCGCCTCGCGCGATTTCTGCAGCTGGGTGGCCAGGGAGGAAAGTTCCTGCGCGGCGTTCTTGCGGTCGTCGTCCTGCTGGGTTTCGAGCGCCCGGACCTGGCCTTGCAGCGTCTGCATCTCCAGCTTCATCGCGTCCGTCGGAACGGCGCGCGCCGTCGCGGCCTGCGCCGCGAGCGCGGCCGCCGCGCTCTGTTTCGCGACTTCGAGATCCGTTTCGAGCTCCTGGTTCCGGCTGCTGAGCGTCGTCATCGACTTGCCGGCCGCGTCCATCTGGGCGGTGAGCTTCTCAACGGTTTCCTGATCCGCGGCGCGCGCCTTCTGCACCGCGGCCAGATCGGACTGGAGCTGCGCCAATTGCGGTCCCTGATCCGCACCCGCGCGGGCGGCCGCCTGCAGCCGCTGATTGTCCGCCGTGAGTTTCTGCGCCTGCGCCACCAGCTCCGCATTGCTCTGCTGGAGTTTGGCCCCCGCTGCCTGGGCGTCGTTGAACTGAGTGGTCAGATCCGCCAGTTGCCGGCGGACCGCTTGCTCCTCGGACGTCCGATTGGAAGCGGCCGCGGTCGCCTTGCCCTGGGCATCGGCCAGCTGGGCGCGCAACGCGGTCAGTTCGCGCTCCGCCGCGGTCCTGGCGTCGGCCAATTGCTGCTGCTGCGCCGAGGCGGCCGAGCGGGCTTCGCCCTGCGCCTTCGCCACCGCCGCCTGTGCCACGGCCAGCTGCTGCGTCAGCGCCTCGACGTCCGCCGCGCCCTTGGCGTTCTGAGCCTGGGCCCGCTTCGCCGCGTCCAGCTGCGCCGTGAGCTGGGAAATGGTGTCCTTCGCCGTCGCCTGCTCGCGACGGGCTCCCTCCAACGCCGCCTGCAGCGCCTCCGCCTGGGTGCCGTCCTTGCGGCTCGCCGCGAGGTCTGTCGTCAATTTCTGGTTCTGGGCCGTCAGCTCGGCGTTCTTCGCCGTCAGTGCCTGGCTGGCTTCAGCGGCGGACCGAGTGTCAGCCTGCGCTTTCGTCGCGGCGGCCTGAGCGGCCTCGGCATTCCGACGCGCGGTGGCGAGATCACCTTCCAATTGGCTCAGCTTGGCCACATCCGCGGAACTCGTCTTCGGCGCGGCGGAAGCCTGCGCGAGCTTCTGCTCCGCAGCCGCGAGATCGCGGCGCGATGCGTCCAGCGCCGACTGCAAGTCCGCCGCCTGGCTCGCGCTGCGGCGGGCGTTCGTGAGGTCTGCCGTGAGTTTCTGGTTCTGCGCCGCGAGTTCGTCATTCTTCGCGGTCAGGGTCCGGCCGGCGTCCGCAGCGGTGCGGTTGTCCGCCGCCGCTTTGGCCGCTTCGTTGCGAGCCGCTTCCGCTCCGCGCCGAGCCGTCGCGAGATCGTTCTCCAGCTGGCTGATCCGCGCGGTGTCGGCGCGGGACGAAGAGGCCTGCGATGATTTCTGCTCCGCCGCTGCCAGATCCCGGCGCGCCGCCTCCAGCGCGGCCTGCAGATCCGCGGCCTGGCTCGCGCTGCGGCGGGCGCTCGTGAGGTCCGTCGAGAGCTTTTGATTCTGCACCGACAACTCGTCGTTCTTCGCCGCCAGAGCCCGGCTCATGTCCGCGGCCGCCCGGGTATCCGCGAGCGCCTTCGTGGCCGCCGTCTGCGCGGCGTCGGTATCTTTTCGCGCGGTGGCGAGCTGATCGGTCAATTGGGCGACCCGCGCCGCATCCGCGGCATTCGCCGCCGGTGCGGCGGGGGTCTGCGCAAGTTTCCGCTCGGCGGCGTTCAGGGCCGCCTGCGATTTTTCCAGAGCGGCGCTCTGCTCCTGCAGGCGGGCGCGCAGCTGGGTGAGTTCGGCCGTGGGCGCCGCCGGCACGCTGGCAGCGGCGGTCAGGCGGTCGTTGTCCTGGGAAAGTTTCTGGTTCGCCGCCCGCAGCTCCGCCACGTTGCGGGTCAGCTCGTCGAGACGGGCGCTATCGGCGGGTGAGGCCGGTGCATCCGCCGCCGGCTTGCCGTTGCCGTTGTCCGCCGCCGTCAGCTTTTCCTGCGCCTGGCGCAGCTGCCGGTCGATGTTGGCCAGCTGGATGGTCGAACGCTTCACCTCGGAATTCAACCGGGCGTTGTCCTCCAGCGCGGATTCAAGACGAGCCTGCACATCCGCCACATCGCCGCCGAGCTTCGCCGGCTCAGGCGTCGCGGATGTCGCCTTAGTCGCGGCCAGCTGGGCATTGAGATCCGCGATCTGCTTGGCTCCGGCGTCGCGCTCCGCGCGGAGCGCGCTCAGCTCGCCCTGGAAGCGGGTCACCTGCCCCTGGAGATTGGCCACGGCCGGATCCTGGGCGGGCGGCGTCGACTTGAGCCGTGAATTCGCCTCGGCGAGCTGGGCGGAGGAAGTCCGCGCCTGCTGC
>CALFNJ010000696.1 GCA_937902865.1 uncultured Opitutaceae bacterium | reverse complement strand
TGGCGGGATGGACGGGACTCGAACCCGCGACCTTCTGCGTGACAGGCAGACGCTCTAACCAGCTGAGCTACCACCCCGTTAACCGGGAAAGAGTGCGGAACGTAGAATCGGAGAAGGGCAAGTCAAGGGTGGTTTTCAGAGATTTGCCGCCGGGGCCGGCGCCGCGGCGAAGAGCGACTCAGCAAGTTGAGATGTAAGGGAAACCGGCGGCCGGCTACTAATCTGGGCAAAGGAATGAATCCCACTGCCGCTGCCCACGACCGACAGTTCTGCGCCTGGCTGGGCGAGCATCGGGGCATCTTCGTGAAGATCGCGCGCGCCTATGCTTCCGAGCCGGAGGACCAGCGGGACCTGCTCCAGGAAATGCAGCTGCAGGTCTGGCGTTCGCTCGGCTCGTTCCGCGGCCAGGCCCAGCCGTCGACCTGGATCTATCGCGTCTGCCTCAACACCGCCCTCGCCTGGCGCCGGGCCGAACGGCGGCAGCCGTCCTCGTCGGCGGATGCGCCGGAGTTGCCCACGGAGATTCCTTCGGATGAGGGCCGTCCCGGCCATTCCCACGAAAAGGCCGAGCTACTGCTGCAACTCTACGCCGCCATCCGGCAGCTCGCGCCCGCCGAGCGCTCGCTGGTGCTGCTGCTGCTGGACGGACTCAGCTACCGGGAAATTTCCGAGATCACGGGGCTGACCGAAAATCATGTCGGCGTCGCGCTGACCCGCGCGCGCGGACGGCTCGCCGAAAAACTGAAAGGAATCCGCGATGAACTGGGATGACTGGAATTTCATCTGGCGCTCGCAGGAGCTGCCCCAAGGCAGCGACGCCGAGCTCGAAAAGCTCCGCCAGGCCTTCGAGCAGCAGCACCGCACCCTGCGGCGCACGCTCGCCGTGCGCGACTTCAGCGAACTCGCCACTGGCGTGTTCGTCATCGCGTTGTTCGCCCACCGCGGCTGGCGCATGGGGACGAGCGGCTGGCCATTTCTCATCGTCATCGCGCTCTGCGCCGGCGTCATGACGGTTTTCGTGCGCGAGCGCCTGCGGGCCCGCCGGAAAGAGCTGCCCGTCGAGAGCTCGCTCCGCGAAAAAGTGGAAGCTGACCTGGCCGAGCTGCGACACCAACGCCGCCTGCTCGGTACCGTCGTCCTCTGGTATGTCCTTCCGCTTTTCGCCGCCACGATCATCGGCTTCCTCACGCTCGCGCTTCATGCCCGCTCCGCGCCGGTCATGCACGATCCGCTTTTCCTGGCGGGCTTCATCGCCTTCTTCGCCGCGGTCGGCCTCTTCGCGTGGTACATCAATCACCGTGCCCTGAAACGGCGGCTCGAGCCCCGGATCGCCGAGCTCGAAAAACTGCATCGCGACCTGGTTTCCGGCACCTAGCCAGCCTTCGCCCTACGATCCCATGAATCTCCCCATCAGTCCGCTCTTCCGCTCACCCGTGTTTTTCGTGGTCGTCAGTCTCGCCATTTCACCCGGCGCCCAGCTGATTGCAGAGGAAGCCAAATCTCCGCCGCCGCCGGCCATGCCACTTTCGGACAACGCTATCCGCCAGATCCTCCTCACGCGCGTGGACGCACAGAAGCAGGTGGACGCGCTGGTGGCGGGGATCGTTTCC
>CALFNJ010000695.1 GCA_937902865.1 uncultured Opitutaceae bacterium | reverse complement strand
CCACGCGTGATGCCGGTGGACCAATTGGTGTGAAAGCAGGTAGGCCAGCACGGGCGCGAGCAGCACCAGTCCCGCTTCGAACTCGCGCGCGGACAGCCGCTGAAAGGACACGGTCAGGTCCGCCGCAAGTGCCAGCACCCAGACGGCGGCGATTGGCCAGCGCCACCGCTGATAGAACGCGTGCCGCTGTGTCCGGATCTGCGCCGGCACCAGCCGCCAGCCCTCGATCCAGCGGTCGGCGACGTAGGCCAGCCAGACCGAAATCCCCAGGATGAACGCCTGCGGCCAGCCCAGCGTGATCCGCGCGGCCCTCGCCAGCTGCCATTGCCACAGCAGCGCGACCGCCGGCGCGTCGAGCGAAAGCACGGTGGGCCACTGCCACCAATAGGGCCGCCCCGCTGCGAAGGGTTTCATGGAGCGACCAGACAAGCGCGAAGCCGTGCGACAATCAACCCGACTTCAGGCGCAATCCCGTCCGTGTTTCACCCTGCTTGGATTTTCTTTGGCGCTTGTCCTTGGGAGGTCGGGATTTTTCGGCTGAGTCCCTCCGCGACGTAACGGATTGGTTTTCGGACCTCCTTATTTTCACTCTTCATCTCCTGAATTGCGCTGACGTATCAGCGCGGCTCATTTTCCCGGCGATGAAATACCCCGCAATTTTCGCCGCGGCGCTGCTGTGCTGCGTTGGTTCGATTCACGTTCAGGCGGCGGACGCCTGGAAGCCGCTGTTCAACGGAAAGGATCTGAGCAACTGGGACATGTTCCTGGCGACCCCCGATTCCGCTTGGGACGTGCCCGGAGTGAAGCGCGATGCGAACGGCAAATACCTCGAGTCGATCGGGCTGAACAAGGACCCGCTGAAGGTGTTCAACGTGCGCACGGTCGACGGCGGTCCGGTGATTTATGTCACGGGTCAGGGCTTCGGCACCATCACGACGAAGGAGTCGTATGGAAACTTTCATCTCCGCCTGCAGATGAGGTGGGGCGAGAAGAAATGGAGCATCAAGGTCAACCAGCCGCGCGACTGCGGTCTGCTCTACTTTTGCCACGGTCCGTTGGGTTTTGAGCACGTCATGTGGCCGCGATCGATCGAGTTTCAGATCCAGGAGCACGAGATCGGCGATCTCTACGCCCTGGCCACGCGCATCACGGTGAACGCCCGCAAGGACGGCCGCCTCTGGCTCTACGATCCGAAAGGCGAGCCCACGCTCTTCGAGCAGAAGGCGCCGATCGGCAACCGCGCCGTCAAGCTGGGCGATCCGGAGAAGCCGAAGGGTGAATGGAACACGCTGGATCTCTACTGCTTTGGCGCGGACAGCATGCACGTCGTCAATGGCGTGGTGGTGATGCGCCTGCACAATGCCGAGCGCATCGACGGCGCGGCGCCCGCACCGATTTCGTCCGGCCAGATCAGCCTCCAGACCGAGGGCGCGGAGGTCTATTACCGCAACGTCGAGATCACGCCGATCACGGCGATGCCGGCGGAGTTCGCGGAGAAATAATCATCTGGAACTCAGGAAATCAGGAACCATCCCCGTCACCCGCCCCATGCGCTTTGGCCTTCTTGCCTTTCCCCTCGCTCTTTTCGTTGTCAACGCGGCCGGCGCCGCCGCGGAAAAAGCGCCGCCGCCGTACACGCTCACCGAGGTGTGGACGCCCATCCCGCCGGTCGTCGCCACGCCCGTCGGGAGCGTACCGTCGGACGCGATCGTGCTGTTCGACGGCACCGACCTCGATGCCTGGGAACCCGTGCAGCCCAACGGCCATCCGTGGCGGATCGAGGACGGAGCGATGGTCGTCATTCCGACCCCGGCACCTGCGCGCCCGTGTGACCAGCAGACGAAGCGCGCTTTTGGCGACATCCAGCTGCACGCCGAATTTCGCACGCCGGCCGTCGTCAAGGGCAACGGCCAGGACCGCGGCAACAGCGGGGTGTTCTTCATGGGCTTGTACGAGCTGCAGATCCTCGATTCCACCAACAATCCCACCTACGTGAACGGCCAGAGCGGATCCGTCTACAAGGAGCACGCGCCGCTGGTGGACGCGTCGCGTGGACCGGGCGAATGGCAGGTCTATGACGCCATTTTCATCGCCCCCCGTTTCAGCGCCGACGGCAAGCTGCTCTCGCCGGCCCGGATCACCGCGTTTCAGAACGGGGTGCTCGTCCAGTTCAACGTCGCCCTGACCGGTCCCACGCCCAATGGGCCCACCTACAACCTGCCCAAGCTGCCTCCGTACGAGGCGCATGCCGCCAAGCTTCCCCTGCTGCTGCAGGACCACCGCACGCCGGTTTCCTTTCGCAACATCTGGGTGCGGGAACTCAATCTTCCGGACACGAAATCCTGAACCTGAACATCAGGAACTCAGGAAGCGGCAGGTGACACGCGCCCGCTTGTGGCGCCGGATCGATGGATCGGTTCGATTGAAAACAGACGTGTGCTGAATGCTCGGTCCGCTAAATTCAGGCGGCAAATGCAGCGCCCCGATCCGTTTAACCAAGCGCCAGCCGGCAGGGGCGTCGCGATTCCCAGGATTTCCGCCCGACGCGTGGTGATCGTCGGCAACGGAGGTTCGGGGAAAAGCCACTTGGCGCGCCGCCTGAGTGCATCACTTGGAATTCCGGCTGTTTCGCTCGATTCAATTTTCTGGCTCCCTGGTGGGTTCAACGAGAAGCGGCCTTCCGCCCAGGTGGACGAGTTGATTGCCGGGCAGCGAGCGACCTCGGCGTGGATTGTCGAAGGCGTGTTCGGCGATCTCGCTGGGCGCTTCGTCGATCTAGCGGACCTGTTGATCTGGCTCGATCTCCCTTGGGCGACCTGTGAGGCCGGTTTGCGGGAACGCGGCTCGGAAAGTGCGGAACAGCGGGATCCGGTCGCGGCGGATGAAAATTTTCGGAAGCTGGTGGCTTGGTGCTCGGAATATGGGACACGGACCACGGCCAGCTCCCATTTTGGGCACAAGAAATTGTTCGACGGTTTTTCCGGAGTAAAACTTCGGTTCGATCGGCGAAGCGACGTTGACAGCTTTGCGAAGCAGAGTGGACCGCTGGTTCGTTGATCGGCGGTTTGGCTTTCCACGACCACCGTTCGATCTTCAATGGCATCCGCCTGATCCGATGAGCGTACCGCAGCCGAACATACTCTGGATCGTGACCACCCAGTGGCGGGCGCAGGCGTGCGGCTATGCGGGCGACCCGAATGCGCGAACGCCGCATCTCGATCGGCTCGCGGCCGCGTCCGTCAACTACGCGCAGGCGGTGACGCCGCATCCGTTCGGACCTTTCGCCCGCGCGGCGATGCTTACCGGCGTGCCGTCGCCACAAAATGGTGTGGCGGATTATTTCGATCCGCTGCCGGCCGGCGCGAAGACCGTGGCGCATCGGCTGCGAGAGCAAGGCTATGCGACGGCGTTTTTCGGCAAGTGGCACCTCGGCCGGCGGGATCCCCAGGCGCCGCTCGTCGGGGAAGCACACGCACGGACCGTCGTGCCGCCGGAGGCGCGGAGCGGTTTCGAATTCTGGGAAGGCTTCGAGAGCGGCTTCCTGTTGAACGATCCCTGGCTGCACGGCACGCGTTTGCCGCAACCGATGCGATTCGAGGGCTACCAGAGCGACGTGCTCTGCGCGCGAGCAGGCGCGTGGATGAAGGCGGAAGGCGGAAGGCGGAAGGCGGAATCGCCTGCAGCAGGCTCTGGTTCGGCTCAGGACAAGAGCCATACTCGGATCGATCACACTGCGACCAGTTCACCGTCGTCCGTCATCCGTCGTCCGGGCTTTTGTGTTCTCAGCCTCGAAGCTCCGCATCCGCCGTATGATGCGCCGGCGGCGGGAGTACGGGCGCGCGATCCGCGGGAGATCGTGCTGCCGGCCAATGTGCCGCGGGGCGGCGAGGTGGAGGCGAAAGCGCGCCGAGAACTTGCCGGCTATTACGCGCATCTCGAGGCGACCGATGCGGCGATCGGCCGGTTGCTCGCGGCGGATGAATTCCAGGATGCGATCGTCGTCTTCACGAGCGTGCATGGCGACATGCATGGTGCGCACGGACTTTTCCGGAAAGGCTGGCCGCACGAGGAGTCCGTGCGCGTGCCGCTACTGGTCCGCGGCCCGCGCGATGAAGGGAGACGGGTGCCCGATGCCGGAGGCCGGACGGCGGAGGACGGAAGCCAGACGACGGCAGTTGGACGGCGGAGCGATGAGGCGGTATCGCTGGTTGATTTGACCGCGATGACACTAGCTTGGGCGTCCGGAGTCCGGCCTCCGGCTTCAGGCACGCACGCGCTGATTTCCATGCCGAGCGTGGTGCCGTTCCCGCAGCAGTGCGACCGAGTCTGGCGTGGTGTGCGCACGCCGCAAAGGAAGCTCGTCGTGAACGCCGACGGCTCGCCGTGGCTGTTCTTCGATTTGGAAAAGGATCCCGGAGAACAAAACAATCTCATGGGCAATCTGGAAAGCCGCGCGGAGATCGCCGCACTGACCGGTCTGATCGGATCGGCCGTTTAGCTGCTCACGGCTTGGCGGCGCGAGCCGCGGCTTCAAACCGCCGCTGGTCCTCCTGGAGATGAGCGCTCTCCGGCCAGTAGTAATTTTCCGCCATGCGTTGCGCCTCGAGCAGACTCGGCGCCGCGCCTGACCGACGGTACGCATCCGCCTTTTTCGCGATGCGCGCGGACTCACATCCGCCAAGCAACGAAACACTCGCGAGCAGAACAAAGCGGGAAAACAAAGAAGCCTTCATGGGAGTTGAGCGCCGAATAATCGCTCGTGGTTCGTTCCTGATTTCCTGAGTTCCAGATAACTTAAACCCAGCCCCGACCGATGCCTCAGCCGATGAACTCGATCTTGTTCGACTGCGGCGTGAATTGCCGGCGGATCGCTTCCTCGATTTCGTGCAGCTTCACGGGCTTGGAAACGTAGTCGTCCATGCCCGCGGCGAGGCAGACCTCCCGGTCGCCCTGCACCGCGTTGGCGGTGAGCGCGATGATCTTCGGCTGGCGGTTGGCGGGCAGGCGCTGGCGGATCTGGCGGCTGGCTTCAAGGCCGTCCATTTCCGGCATCTGGAGATCCATCAGCACGAGATGATAGTGGCGTGACTCGAGGGCGGTCAGCGCCTCGAGGCCGTTGCCGACGGCGTCGGCGCGATAGCCGAGGCGGGCGAGGAAGCGGAGCGCGACCTTCTGGTTGACCGCGTTGTCCTCGGCCAGGAGGACGTCGAGCGGAATCTCGTCCGCGAGCAGACGCGCGCCGGCGGCGGCACGGATTTCCAGCGGCGCCCGGGAGGCGGAGGTGAAGAGGGCGGCGATGGTCTGCGCGAGGACGCTCGACTTCAGCGGCTTCGAGATGAAAGCGCAGGGCGGGCCGCCCGGCATCGGGTCGGGCGTGGTGTGCCCGAACGGCAGCATGATCAGCCGGGGCAGTGGCAGGGCCGCGACGCCGTCAGTCCGATCGTGGTTCACCAGCAGCAGCACGGGCGCGGGCGAAAGCGTGGCGGCGACGGCCGCGCCTTCCGCGGGCGTCGACACGAAATGGCAGGTGGTGCCCCAGTCCTGGAAGAATTTCTGCAGGCGCCGGCGCGTGACGGCGTGGGTTTCGATCGCGAGCACGGAGCCCTGGCGCAGCGCGGTGGGCAGTTCCGGCAGGCCGGTGTCGGGTGGAACGATCGCGGCCGCGGTCTTCACCGTGAACGTGAACACCGAACCCTGGCCGAGCGTGCTTTCGACGCGGATGTCGCCGCCCATGAGCGTGCAGAGCCGTTGCGAGATCGCGAGGCCCAGACCCGTGCCGCCGTATTTGCGGGTGGTGGAGGAGTCGACTTGGGAGAAAACCTTGAAGAGCCGATCGACGCGGTCAGCCGCGATGCCGATGCCGGTGTCGCGGACCGTGAACTCGAGCCAGGTCGCGGCCTCCATGCCGTCGGGCGCGGGGATGCGGCGCACCTCGACGGAAATGCTGCCGCCCGGGGTGAACTTGACGGCGTTGTTGACGAGATTGACGAGGACCTGGCGGAGACGGGTGATGTCGCCGACGATCCAGGAGGGGACCTCCGGGCCGATCGCGTACGTCAGATCGAGCTTCTTCGCGGCGGCCTGGAGGGCGAAGAGATCGAGCGTCTCCTCGAGGCAGGTGCCGATCTCGAACGGCAGGCTCTCCAGCTCCATCTTGCCCGACTCGATCTTGGAGAAGTCGAGGATGTCGTTGATGATCGTGAGCAGGGCCTCGCCGGAGGTGCGGATGGTGTTGACGAAATCGCGCTGCTCGCGGTTCAGGCCGGTCTCGAGCAGGAGGCTGGTCATGCCGATCACGCCGTTCATCGGCGTGCGGATTTCGTGCGACATCGACGCCAGGAACTCGGATTTCGCGCGCGAGCCGGCGTCGGCCTCGGCCTTGGCGCGGCGGAGGGCGGTCTCGGTTTCGACGCGGGCGGTGACGTCCGCGAGCATCACGATGAAATTCTCCAGCACCCCGTTGTTGTTACGCACGGGCTGGATCTCGACCTGGAGATGGTATTTCCGACCGGACTTGGAATAGCCGACGGTGTCGGTGCTCGCGCCGTGGCCGTGCGCCAGCGCCGCGCGGATGTAATCGGCGGTGCGTGGATTCGGCTCCGTCCCGATCATGAAATCGAGGGCGCTGCGGCCCACGCTCTCGTTGAGCGGGTATTCCATGATGCGGATGAAGCTCTCGTTGACCCACTCGATCCGCGCGTCGGGGGTCGTGATCATGACGAGGTTGTCCGTGCGGGCGGCAACGAGCGAAAGCTTGCGGGTGGCGGACTGGCTCTCGCGCAGGGCTTCCTCGGCATCGCGGCGCGCGCTGATGTCGTGAATCGTGCCGATGATGCGCGTCGGCACTCCCCCGGCCGCGGCGGCCACGGTCTTCGAACGGGTGTAAACCCAGCGCCATTCCCCGTTCCGGGCGCGGACGCGGTACTCCGGATCGATGAAGGGCACGGCGCCGGTCAGCTGCGCTTCGACGCGGCGACGATAGCCGGGCAGGTCTTCGGGATGGATGCACGCCTGCCAGGCCTCGACAGTGGCGGGCATGCGCGTCGGATCGTAGCCGTGCATGGACCACAATCCGGGGCTGTAGTAGACGTGCGCGGTCGGCACGGTCCACTCGAAGATGCCGATCTGCGTGGAATCGAGCGCGAGGCGCAGGCGTTCGTCGGAGATCTTGAGCCGGGCCTCGACCCGCCGCCGCTCATCGTTCTCGGCGACCAGGCGCCGGTTCGACTGCTCGGCGGAGAGCATGCCGGCCTGCGCGGTGCGCGCGAAGTGCACGCTGAGGCCGAGCAGCACAGTGATACCGAAGCCGGCGAAGAGCGCGAATTCCGGGAGGTAGCGGCGGTTGTGCGCGAGGAAGTCGGCGGACGGCGAGAGGGTGAAGCGCATGCGTCGGTCCGCGATCATGACGATGGTATCGAGCGTCAGCTCGTCCTCGTGCCGGGAGTCGCCGGTGATCGAGCTGTAAACCGACTCGCCGGACACGGCGATGGCGACGCTGTAGCTGCTGGAAAGGCGGAGGTCGCGGTCGATCTCGCTGAAGAACGTCTGGTAGGGATACGCCGCCGCAACGTAGCCGGCGAGCACGCCGCCGCGCTTCACCGGCGCATAGATCACAAAACCGCGGCCGCGGAGCGGCAGGTTCAGCGACGCGGAAATCACGGCTCCCCCGGTGGTCCGCGCCGCCGCCAGCGCGGCGGTGCGCGCGGGACCGGTGTCGGGATCGCCGGCGTGGTCGAAGCTGAGCGAGCTCTCGTTGCCGCGGGCGGGATAGACCCAGCGCGTGTGCAGGGTGGTGTCGACCCACGCGACCGAGACGCACGCCGGCGAATCCCGGAGGTGCATGTCGGCGTCGATGTCCCACAGCGGAGTGGCAACCTCGGCGGTCTGCGTCCAACTCTGGGCCAGATGCTCGACCGCGGATTTCTCGCGGTTGAGTTCGCCATCGACGCGGGTGGCCAGCGCGTTGAGCGCGATCTGGGTGCCGGCGCCCTGGAAAACGACCTCGCGGTTGCGCAGGCCGAGCCAGAGGACGAGCGTCAGCGTGAGGCAGGTGATGACCGCCGGCAGGGCGGCCCAGTTGGGCGGGCCGTTTTCAAATTTCTGGCTCTGCTGCCACGTCAGCGAAAGCACCGCGAGGCCGAGCAGGAGCAGTGCGACGGCGTCGAGCGGAGACGTTGCCGTGGCGGTGCCCCAGCGAAACATGATGGGCAGGCTCGCGGTGTAGCCGAGCAGGGTGGAAAAACCGATGGACCCGACGAGCGAGCCGACGATGGCGCCGCTCAGCAGGCGCAGCCGGCCGGAGCGGTTCCGCGGTGGCACGCGCCAGGCCAGGACCAAGCCGGCGAAAAGCATGCAGCCAGCCACCATGGACGACATGCGTCCGGCTGAGGCGGTGTCGATCATCAGGTGATCGGGCGCCAGCAGCTCGTCGATGTGGAAATCCAGATTGAAGATCTGCTCCGCCAGCGTGGCGCCGCCGATGAGCGCGGGCACGAGCGCCACCCAGGTGACGTTGGACCAGCCCATGCCGCAGGCGATCAGGGCGAGGCCGAGCAGCAGCGCGCAGAAGGCGACATTCGCCTTGATCGGCGCGTAATCCGCCGGGAACTGCATCAGCGGATTCAGGTGCAAAAACCAGCCCACCAGCGCCACCGTTCCCAGGATCGCCAAGGCTCCCGCCAGGCCGAGCAGGATACGCTCGGCCCAGGAGAACTTGGGCATCGTCGGTAGCGACGTCATGTAGGGAATAGACCCTAGTAAAAGGTGACCTACTCCGAGGGCAATGCGTTTTCCCGGCCGGGTTTTTACAAGCCGGGATGCGCGGAAGCAGGCGGGGTGGGAATGACGGGGGGCGGATTTTTTTCGTCTGTTCCCTCCGCGCCTTTGCCTGGCGCGGGGGGATTGTCGGGACCGGAGGCGGCGGGGTTGCCGCCTTTGTCGGTCGGGTTGTTGAGATTGCGGAAGAAACTCGCGGGGCTGTGGACAAAAGACCACTGCGGTTTCTTCAGGCTGCCGGTGAGCTTCACTTCCAGAATTTCGGAGAGCGGCGTGAGCACGGCGTTGAAGATTTGCGGGACGAGAAATTTGCTTTCGCCGAGCGGGTAGACCTTGGCGTTGAAATCGAGCGCCGACTCATCGAGATCGTAGGCGCCCTTGGCGTCGATCTGGGAATTCGCGCCCGTGAGCTTGAGGTCGGGAAACATGAGTTTCTTGCCGTCGAGCTGGAAATCTCCCTGCGCCTTCGTGAAGCGCAGCGAGGTGAAGTTCAGCAACTCCGACAACAGGCCGAGCAGCCGCACCTGGCCGAGCTCGGAGCCGGCGATTTCCGCGTGGCCTTTGCCCTGGAAGCTGTACGCATCCTGATACTGGCCGTTCGCGGCGAGCGTGAGATCAAGGGAGACGTCGCCGGCCTTCTCGAGGAACTCGCTCTTGGGCGGCGGCGGTTCCTTGCGGCGCTGGGCGAGGAAATTTTCCAGCGTGATGACCGACTGGGCGAGGTTGGCGTTCTTCAGCTGATAGTCGAAATCGAGCCGCCGGTCAGGTTCGTGGCCGGAGAGATGGACCGCCCCCGAGCCGCTGCCGCCGGCGAACGTCACGGCCACGCGCGGCAGCCGGAGATCGTTGTCGTTCAGGTCCGCGGTGAACGAGAGGTCGCTCAGCGGAAAATCGAACAGGCTGAACGCTCCGGTGGATTGGCCTTCGATATGGACTTTCTGATGCTCGCCGTCGGCCGCGGCCGGGCCGTCGATGTGTCCTTCGATCCGCAGGCGCGGCGGCGTGGCGAAGCGGAAGGGCTCGACGATCTCGAGCCCGCTCTGGCCGAAAATCCGCGCGCCTTCCTGCACCTCCAGCGTGGAGGTGACGGCGAAGTCCATGTCGCGAAAAGCGTCTTTCTCCAGATCAACGCGACGGGTGAACGTGCCGCGGGCCGAGCCGCTGCCGCGGGTAACGAGGAGATCCAGCGCGTCGTAGAAATCCGGCCGGATGAACAGCCGGGTGTGCACCTCGTCGAACGGCACGCTGCGCACAACCGGGGAAACCGCGTCCACCTGGATGAACACCGCCGAGAGCCGCGGATCGCCCCAGCGGCCGAGCACGTCGACGTCCGCCACGGGCGGCGCCGCGGAAAAATCGAAGTTGCGGAAGAAATGCGGCCACCACTCGTGAAACCAGGGATCGATCGCCGCGGGACGCAGGCGCCCCTGCAGGAGGAAGCGATAATCCTGGCTCGCGGTGTCCATGGTGTAGGTGCCGCGCGCCTCGCTTTCCCCCACGCGCAGGAGGATGTCATTCGCCTGAAAATCCGTCCCGGCGAAGCGGAGCCTTCCACTGACGGCGTCGAGCGGCACGCCGCGGGCGACGAGATGGTGCGCGGCCAGATTCGCGTCGACCCGCTCGAGCTTCCAGTCGGCTCCGAGCTCCACGTGCGCCGTGATTGCGGGCGGTGCGGAAAGCTGGATCAGTTCCGCGAGATCGCGTTTCGCCAGGGGCGTGAGCGCGGCGAGGAGGGCGGCGGTGGGACGGACGTCGACATCGAACCTGGCGGATTTCTGAGTGAGATCGGTCTCGCCGGAAACCGCGGCGGGAGTGCCGACGATCTCGGTGAGCAGGGCGACGCGCAGCGGGCTGTCGTGCCGCGTGGCTTGGAGCGTGAAGGGGGCCGCGGTCAACCCTGCGGCGGCGACCCGGGTGGCGCGAACATCCGCCTCCTCGGGATCGAACGCCCGCTGTTCCGGACGCAGGGTTCCGCGCAGGTGGGCGTGCAGGTCGCTGATGGTGGCAGCGTGCGGCAGACGCACTTCGCCGGCGGAGAGTTCGAGCTGGGTCTTCACCACGGTTTCGCCGGCCGCGGGGAAACGGGTGGTGGCCGTGAGATTCGTCGCTTCGAGCGCCAGCGGCTCGGAGAGTTTCAGACTGCGCGCGAAGAGCGAGGCGGTGACGATGGCGCCGCGTGTTTCGGACGGCGAGAGCTCGAGGTCGAGCTGGGGTTCGTCGAGCAGCGCGAGCCGCGCGGCGTAATCGGCCACCTGCCGGCTGAGCCGGGGATAGTCGTGCGCGATGAAATCGGCGATCGGGATCGGCGCGCCTCGCTCGTGCTGCCAGACCGCGGTGTGCACGGCACCGTGCGCGGTGACGACGAGGCGGCCGAGGCGGGTGGTCAGTTGCGGCACCTGCACCTCGTGCTCACCCGGCAAGATCGTCACATCGAGATCGCTGACCAGCGGCTCCGCCCGGCCGGAGGCGGAGAGCATCGCGGGCACGAAGAGGCTGACGCCGCTGAATTGGAATTCACGCGGCTCGAAGCG
This sequence comes from uncultured Opitutaceae bacterium, assembly GCA_937902865.1. GTDB lineage: Bacteria > Verrucomicrobiota > Verrucomicrobiia > Opitutales > Opitutaceae > CAIUWA01. The sequence continues at coordinate 13,567 of CALFNJ010000695.1, read as the reverse complement.
GCCGGCGAGCAGCGCCCACGGATCGATCCGCACGTAAGCGGCGCGGGCGGTCGCGAGCGGCTCCTGGAAGGACGGCGCGAGCAGGCGGGCGTCCTCGACGAGAATCCGTCCGGAGGGATCGAACAGCGTCTTGCCGAACGTGGCCTTGAGTCCTGACGCGGCGAGCCGCTCCTCCAGGGCGCTGAGGACAAATCCCGGCAGCGCGAGCTGATGCGAGGTCAGGGACCAGAGCTGGCCCGCCAGGATGACGGCGAGCAGAAGCCACAGCGTCCAGAGCAGGATCGAGAACACGCTCGCGCAGGCACGGCGGAAACCCAGCCAGCAGAAGCGGAAAAACGACTTCATCGCAAGGCGGGCGGCCGTGGCCGCGGCTCGGACGATGCGATCATGGCGGGGAAGCCGGGGGCGCGAGCTAGCGCCGCTCGGGCGCGGGGCCCGGGTCGCGCGCCCCGTAGAGGAGCGGCTTCAGCGCGTCGATGAACGGCTGCTCCAATTCCCAGACGGCGTTGGGCTGCTCGCGCGAGCCGGCGTACTGCGTGGTGCCGCCGAGGCGATCAGTCAGGAAAAGCGTCATGGTGCTCGTCGGCGTGGTCGCGGAGCCGCCGCCGAGCGCGATGCTCACGTCGAGCTGGTATTTCCACGGCTGCTCCTCGCCTCCCGCCTGCACGGCCGGCAGGAAGTGATCGGCGACGAGACTGCGCGCCCGCAAGGTGCGGAGCTGGACGACGAGCGCCTGCAGCGGATCGTCCGCGGCGAGCGCGGTAGAGATCTGGCGGTCGAGCAGCACCGCCTGATTGGTGGCATCGATCAGCTTCAGGCCGGTGATCTGCGCCCCGGTCGGGAGCTCGCGGAGCAGGCGATCGCGGTAGGCGAGAGGATCGACGGGCGTCTGGCGGAGAATCTCGGGATCGACCTCATACACGGACTCGGAGCCTCCGACGCGGGCGAAGACCTGCCGGCGATCGGCGCTCTGGCCGATGCGGACGGTGAGGGTGGCGGGCGCGGCGGGAGGCGTGGCGGCGAGCGTGAGGGTGATGACGCGGACGGGACGATTGAAGCCCCAGTTTTCCAGGTCGGCGGCCGTGGGCGCGTCGCTGATGAAGCCGCTCTGGTCGCCCTGCTCCCTGGCGGAAAGCAGGCCGAGGTCCTCCAGGAAATGCTGGATCACCTTGAGATCCGCCGGCGAGGTCTGCGGCGCCTGGCCGGCGTCGCTGCGCACGATCTGCCAGGGGATTGACTCGGCGGCGGCCGCGTTGGGGGCGTCGAGGCGCTGGAGGCGCAGCTCGGCGCGGACGGGCACGGATTCGTCGACGATGCTGATGGCCGAGACGAGGCGTGGATCGAAATCAAGCAGCCGGCGCTCCCGGAGCGCGACCTGGGCGTTGTCGAGCCGGCTCTTGAGCCTCGCGGGCAGCGCGACGGTGAAGAGCGCATCTTTCTTGTCCATCCGCGCGTAGTAATCGACTTCCTCCGCCGACGGGGGCGTGGGGCCGACCGGAGCGTAGAGCAGGAGGGTTTCGCTCCGGTTGTTGCCTTCGAGGGAAATGCGGAGCGGGTTGATGGACGCGATGTCGGCGGGCAAGGCCGTGATGAACGCCTTCACGCGCAGGTCGCGGAGCTCGTTGATCGCGAGCTCGGTCTGGACCTTGTTCGCCCGGGTCCGCAGCGGAGCGTCGAAGAGCCAGCGGCTCCCGTCGCGGCGGAGATGGATCGGCGCCACGTTCGCGGGGATGATCTTGAAGAAGCTCACCTCGAAATTGCGGATCGTGAAGAGCGTGTTCGCGCGGAGCTGCTCGATCGGCTGCGCGAGGCTCTCGGCGAGGCTGCGGCCGACGACGTGCACGGTGGAACGGTCGGCGGAGAGAAGATAGAGCAGCTTGCCGTCGGGAGTCTTGTTGCCGAGCCCGAGCGAGAAGGCGCGGGCGGGCGTCGTGCCGCTGAGCGTGCCGGCGGGATCGGCGGAGGAGAACGTCACCGTGAGCGCCGGCGGCTCGAGTCCGTAGTCGGAGAGCTTCTGGCCGTTCTTCACGAGGTCGGCGACGGTGAAGCTGGTTTCGTGATCCAGCAGCTGGAGGTCGGTGAGGATGCGCTGGACCGCGAGCGGGTTGGCGGGCCACTCGAAGGGCTTGGTCAGGAACCAGTCCTCGCCCCGCTTGACGAGGCTGACCGCCGGGGCGGCGTTGGCCCCGTTGCCGGCGATCTCGAGCGACTGGATGCTGGCGGCCTCGGCGCCGAGGACGCGGCGGCGCGCCTCCTGGGCGGCGTGCTCGGTCCGCCAGCCGGGCTCGAACTTGAAGATGAAAAAGAACACCACCACGTTCAGGAACAGCAGAGCGAGCGTGACTTTGGAGCGCATGGCGGGAGGGCGGCGGGCGGGCGATGATGGACGGCTCAGGCCCGGCGCGTCCAGTAGACGATGAGCCCGAGCAGCGCGGCGGCGCCGGGGACGAGGAAAAGCAGGCTGTAGCGCAGGCGGACCAGCTCCTCGGCATTCAGCGCGAGCTTGAAGCGCTCGACCGGCCGGGCCGGCACGTTGAGCTGCTCGCGGCCGATCGCCCAGTTGACGGCGTTGAGGACGATGTTCTGGTTGCCGGCGGCGAGGAAGCCGTTGTTGGTCGCGAAATCGGCCGAGCCGAAGACCACGAGCCGGCCGTTCGGCACGGAGTAGGGCAGATTGCCGCGCGGCTGCGCGCGCTCGGCGGCGATGATGAGCGCGAGGGCGTTCTTGGGCTCGATCTGGGGCAGGCCGCGGATGTCGTCGGCGTCGGCATGCGGGACCGCGCGGAAATTCACCTCGCCCCAGGCCGCGGGCGAGGTGCGGGCGAGGGTGTTCACGATCAGGCCGCCGCCGCCGACCGGATGGAGGCTGCGGGCGCGTCCGACGACGAGGAAGATGTTCCGGATGTCGATCAGCGATTGCGTGATCGGGTGGATGCCGAGGCTGGTGATGAGCAGTTCGCCCTGCTCGGTGTGACTGGCCGGATCATAGACGACGTCATCGTCGGCGGTGATGCCCCAGTCGAGCAGGAGATCGGTCAGCCCGGTGGGAATGCCGCGCGACGTGCCGGGCGCGAGCAGCAGCAGGAGGTGACCGGCGCGCGGACCGAGATATTGCCGGAGCTGTTCCTGGGCGTAGGGCGGAACCTTTTGCGAACCCACGGCGATCACGAGCGCGGCATCGTCGGGGACCTTGCTGCTGGCGGTGTTGAGGGCGAAGGCCTCGACGGCGAAGTTGCGGAGGCGGAGCTCGTCGGCGAGGGCGGACAGGCCGCGCACGGGGTCGGAATCGTCGATCCGCGACTCGCCGTTGCCGCTGAGGAAGTAGATTTTTTTCCGCTCGGGGCTGGAGACGTCGAGGATGGCGGAGGTGAACGCCTGCTCGCCGATGAAGTCCTTCGCCTCGCTGTTCTCGACGCGGTAAAGTTCGCCGAGGGCGATGACCCGGCGCTTGTCGCCGCAGAGGAAGATCACCGTGTTGCGCTGGTCGATGCCGAGCTGGCTGGCCTCGCGCAGCTGGCGGTCGATGTCGAGGTAGTCGATCGTGATGCGCCCGTCGCGACCGGACTTGGCCTCGTGGTTGGATTCCGTCGCGTAGGCGTACTCACGGAGCAGGCCGCGCACGTCGGGCAGCGCGGCGGTGACCTCGGGATGGTCGGAGTCGTCGGTCAGCGTGACGACGACGCGGATCGGCTGGTTGAGGTTGTGGAGGTAGGCGAGCGTCTCCGGCGAGAGCGAGTAGCGGTGCCGGCGGGTGAGGTCGAAGCGGCCGCCGTGCAGATTGAGCGCGATGTAGTTGAGCCCGCCGAACAGCGTCAGAAACAGCACGGCCTGGAGCACGAGGTGAAACGTGCGGAACCAGCGGACCGTGCGGAAGCTGTCGAACGAAGACATGGGGCGTTATCAGGAACTCGCGTGCTCGGAGATGGAACGCGTTTTCCCTAACGCGTTGTTTCGCTCCGTCGGCATCGAGTCGTGCACGGACGTTTCAACGCGTGGGGGACAACGCGTTCCACCTTTGAAGAAGGAAGGAATGCTCATGAGTGGAGCTGCTTGGCCTCGAGGCTGAGGATGGTGAAGATCAGGGTCAGCACCGTGCCGCTGAGGTAGAAGAGCACCTCGCGCGTATCGACGACCCCGCGCGTGAAGTCGCCGAGATGCTCGATGACCTGCGCGTATTCGATGGCCGAGCGAACGGGCCGGAAAGTCTCGGCGTTGAGCGCGGGCAGCTGGAGCAGTCCGGGCACGCCGATGATCAGGCCGAGGAGCGCGGCGAAGCAGATGATCCCGGCGACGGACTGGCTGCGGGAGAGCGAGCTCGCGAAGATGCCGAGGGCGACGAAGAGCAGGCCGGAGAGCGCGATAAAAAGGTAGCCGCCGATGAGCGGACCGGGATCGAGGAAGCGGGCGTCACTCGCGAAACGGTGCAGGATGTAGAAGAACCCGCCGGTCGAGCCCCAGAGCAGGAGATAGAGGAAGTAGGTGGCGCCGTACTTCCCGAGCACGACCTCGGTGGTGGACACGGACGTCGTGAGCAGCGTCTCGATCGTGCCCAGCCGGCGTTCCTCGGCGAGGGACTTCATGGTGAGCAGCGGCACGATGAAGAGCACCGGAATCCAGAAGAGCTGGAAGAACACCTGGGCGGGCGACGCCTCCTGGGCGGCCTTGCTGTAATTCTCGAGGATGCCGGTGAAGATCGTGCCCATGACGCCGAGAAAAAAAGCGGCGGCGATGTAGGTGCTGGGACTGACCAGCAACATGCGGATCTCGTGGCCGAGGATGGTGGGCAGGTGCTTCATCTTCGTCTCAGGATTTTCTCAGGTCCTCGGACCGGACATCCCAGCTGCGGCGGGTGGCGGCGAGGAAGACATCCTCGAGGGTCGGATTCATCCGGCTCAGCGCGCGCAGGCGGAAGGCGCCGCCGGCGGTGAGCGCGCGGTGGAGCGGTTCGCCCAATTCGGCGGTCTGCTCGGTGGTGAGCGTGATGCGACGGAAGCCGTCGGCGTCGGGCTCGCCCGCGGTGTCGATGCGCAGGCTCGGCTCGACCCCGGCAAGCAGCGCGGGCAGCGCGGCCGGGTCGCCCGCGACCTCGATGGCGTAGGTGAGCCGCCCGAGGATTTCACGGCGGAGCGCCGCCGGCGTGCCCTGCGCGACCACGCGGCCGCCGTTGATGATCAGCACCCGGTCGCAGGTCATCTCGATTTCCGGCAGGATGTGGGAGGAGATGATGAGCGTCATCCGGCCCCGCAGGCTCGCGATGAGATCGCGCACGATGAGAATCTGGTGCGGATCGAGGCCGATCGTCGGCTCGTCCATGATGATGACGGGCGGCTCGGCGAGGATCGCCTCGGCGACGCCGACGCGCTGCCGGTAACCCTTGGAAAGCTTGCCGATGATCTTGTGCCGGACGCGCTTCAGGTCGCAGACCTCGAGCACCTCGTCGATGCGCGGGCCGAGCTTGCGGCGGGGGATCTCCTTCAGGCGTCCCCGGAAATAGAGGTATTCGCTCACCCGCATATCCTCCGGCAGCGGGTTGTTCTCCGGCATGTAGCCGACCCGGCGCTTCACCTCATCGGGTTGGGTCGTGACGGACATGCCGCAGATGCGCACGTGTCCGCTGGTGGCCGGCAGGTAGCCGGTGAGGATCCGCATCGTCGTGCTCTTGCCGGCGCCGTTCGGGCCGAGGAAGCCGATGATTTCGCCCCGGGCCACGGAAAAGCTGATGTCGTTCACCGCGGTCACCCCGGCATAGGTCTTCACCAGGTGTTCGACTTCGATGGCGGGAGCGGCGTCGGGCATGCGTGCAGGTATGTCCGCGATTTTCAGAGAGGAGTTCCCCCCGGCTCAACTCCCTTTCTCCAACGTGACCTCGCCGGCCCGGAAGCGATGGGACCGGCCACGATCGTCGCGGAGGAGCAGGGCGCCCTCGTCATCAATGCCCAAAGCAGTGCCGGCGTGCCGGCGGGTGCCTTCGAGCAGAGCCACCGGCTTGCCGCGAAGGACATCGTAGCGGTGCCAGAGGTCGGCGAAATTGTCGCGGTAGTCGCCGTCGATGAAGCGGTCGTAGGCGAGCAGCACGCGCCCGATCAGGGCGGCGGTGAACCGGTTCAGGTCGAGCGGTGCCTGGATGTGCTCCGCCAGCGAGATGGCGCGGCGCGCGAGCTCGCCCGGCCAGGAGCCGGCGGGGCTGTTGACGTTCAGGCCGAGTCCGAACACGAGGTCGCGGATCTGGTCGGCGTCGATGCGCGCCTCCGTGAGCATGCCGCCGGCCTTGCGTCCGTCGAAGAGCAGGTCGTTCGGCCACTTCAGCCCGGGAGTGGCACGGCAGAAGTTGGCAACGAGCTCGCAGATGTTGACGCCCATCCAGAGGGTGAACGTCTGCATCCGGCCGGGCTCGAGGCGGGGACGGAAGGCGAAGCTGGCGTAGAGATTGCCATTGTCGGCGCTGTGCCAGACCCGGCCGAGGCGACCGCGGCCGTGGAACTGGCGGCGGGCCAGCACGACGAAGGGCGCAGTGCGCCCGGCGGCGAGCAGGCGGGCGGCTTCGTCGTTGGTGCTGTCGACCTCGTCGAGGCAGACGAGCCGGACGGAGCGCGCGCGCGGCCCGAGGTGGGCGAAGATCAGCGCCGCGTTGAGGACCGCGGGCCGGCGGACCATGCGGTAGCCGCGGCTGCGGACGCCCTCGAAGCCGAAGCCCTGGCCGCGCAGCTTTTCCATGTGCTGCCAGACCGCGACGCGGCTGACGCCGAGCTTTTCCGCCAGGGCGCTGCCCGAAACGAACTCCGGCTCACGCTCGAGCAGCTCGCGCAAAATGATGAACTCGGGCGAGGAGAGGAGCGAGGCGGCGGGCATGCGGGGAGTGGCGTTGCCAACTACAGGGTGTCGACCCACGCTGGGCAAATGTCATTTGATGAATTTCAGGCGACGATCGGCGGCGCGGCCGCCACGCCGCCCGCCGGCCTCAGCCGACCGCTGCAGGCGCTGTGGCATGACGCGCGCGGCGACTGGAATGCGGCGCACCAGTGTGCCCAGGAGGAGAAATCCCGTGACGGCTCCTGGGTGCATGCCTACCTGCACCGCAAGGAAGGCGATCTTGGCAACGCCGGTTATTGGTATGCCCGCGCGGATCGGCCGATGCCGAAAGCGGGCGTGACGCTCGAGGCCGAGTGGACCGCGATCACGAGGGAATTGCTGGAAGCGTGAGCTGTTCTAGTCACAGGCGACCAAGCATGAGACATGAGGATTAAGCGCAAAGACGCGAAGACGCAAAGATTGGCGATCTCGTCAGAGGGGTTTCCCACCTTGGCGTCTTCGCGTCTTTGCGCTTAAAAAATCTACCCTGAGGCGGAACTCTGCGCCTCCGCGCCTCTGCGCGCGACGGGTCGAATTCGGGCGCCTTACGGCGACTGATTTTCGAGCATGCCGCCGGAGGAGCGGCGGGCGAAGGTTTCGGCGCCGGTGCGGCGGATGTAGTCGGCGCCGGCGCTGTCGCCCGCGGCGTCAGCGTCGGACGCGGCTTTGCGCAGTTCGTCGATGTCGTTGAGACGTTCCTTGTCGCGGTACATCTGGAGCGCGATCGGTCGGTTGAGGAAACCGATGAGGGGAAGATTCAGCCCCGGGTTGCGCTTCATTTCGATGTCGCTGAGGCCCTTGGCGTCGTGCAGGTCCCGCTCCTGGAAATTCTTGAACACCGGGGTGCGATTGCCGCGCACGATGAACTGCGGCAGGCGCGGAATGTCGTTCTTCGGATCCACCTCCGCAACCGGCTCGGGAGCCTTTTCCTGCGGCTTGGGCGGGTTATATTTCGGCATGCCCGAGGACATGATCGCGGCGACTTCGTCAGACATCGGCCGCGGCTTCTTCGGCGCCGCCGGGGCGGAAACACTGGGCGTGGTCGCGCCGGTGACGGTGGTGGCGGCCGTCGCTGAGGCGGGCGGAGCCAGTGGCGTGCTGGCAGCGGCGGGCGCAGGAGCCGGCTGGGCCGGCGACGCCTCCTGGGCGGACGCGGACGCAACGGCGGCGAGGAGGACGCCAGCGAGAGCGAAACGTGCGGCAGGGTAGGTCATCATAATATTGGAAACTAGGTGCGGCGGGTGGTTCCTCGCAACTTTTCATTGCGGGATGGGGAACCGGTAAATGTGGAACTCAGGAAAGGAGGAACGAACCGACGGAGAGGAGCCATGAAACACCAAAATCCAAGCTGCCCACGAAATACACTGACCACGCAGAAATCGGAGCTTCGCCAATTCGCGGGATCGAACTTCTGTGTCGTCCGTGTGTTCCGTGGGCCACTCTCCGGTGGTCCGTTCCTGATTTCCTGAGTTCCAGATGAAAGATCAGGGTCGGATCTGGCCGGTGCCTTCGATCACGAACTTGTGGGTGCAGAGTTCGCGCAGGCCCATCGGGCCGCGGGCATGGAGGCGGTCGGTGCTGATGCCGATCTCCGCGCCGTAACCGAACTCGAAGCCGTCGGTGAAGCGGGTGCTCGCGTTCCAATAGACCGTCGCGCTGTCGACTTCCGCGAGGAAGCGATGGGCCGCCTTGCTGTCCGCGGTCACGATTGCGTCGCTGTGATTGGAGCTGTCGCGATTGATGGTCGCGATCGAGTCGTCGAGCGACTCGACCACCCGGATGGCGATGACGTAGTCCAGGAATTCGGAGGTGTAATCGGCCGTGGTCGCCGCCGTGGTGGGCAGCTGTTCGCGCGCGAGGATGGCCGCGCTGGCGGCGTCGCAGCGCAGCTCGACCTTCTGGGCAAGGAGCGCGCGGGCGATGGCGGGCAGGAATTTCGCGGCGACCCCCTGGTGCACGAGCAGCTGTTCGGCGGCGTTGCACGCGCTCGGGCGGGAGACCTTGGCGTTGAGCGTGATCTTCTCGGCCATCGCGAGATCCGCGGCGGCGTCGACGTAGACGAAGCACACGCCCTTGTAGTGCTTGATGACAGGAATCGTGCTGTTTTCCGCCACGAAGCGGATCAAGGCCTCGCCGCCGCGGGGGATGATGCAGTGGATGAGCGTGTCGAGCTTGAGCAGTGCGGTGAGCGCGGCGCGGTCAGTCGTGGGAATGAGCTGCACGGCGTCGGCGGGCAGGCGCGCGCGGGCGAGCGCCTGCGCGATCAGCGCCGCGAGGGCGGTGTTGGTGTGAAAGCACTCCTTGCCGCCGCGGAGGATGCAGGCGTTGCCGGACTTCAGGCAGAGCACGGCGCAATCGATCGTCACGTTGGGCCGGGCTTCGTAAATGATTCCGATCACGCCGATCGGCACGCGCAGCTTGCGAATGTGCAGGCCGTTGGGACGGGTGATCTCCTCGAGGACATTGCCCACGGGATCAGGCAGCGCGATCACGGCGCGGACCGACTCGGCCAGCTGCTTGAGCCGGGCGGGCGTGAGTGTGAGGCGGTCGCGCGCGGCGGCGGTGAGGGCGGCGGCCTCCGGGGAGGCGAGATCCTTCTGGTTGGCGGCGAGCAGCGCGGCGTGGGAGGTGTCGATCAGGCTGGCCAGCTGGCGCAGCGCGTCGTCCTTGGCGCTCGTCAGCGCGGTCGAAAGCACCAGCGACGCCGCGCGGGCGCGCTGCGCAATGGACGTGACCAGCTGGAGGAGATCGTCGGACATTAGCCGGCTACCTTCACGCAAAGGGCCGAAGTTCGCAAAGGGAAAATCGGTTTCGATCCGGTTCACCACAGAGGCACTGAGGCACCGAGAAAGGCGTTTCAGCTACCTCTTTTCTCTCCGTGCCTCTGTGTCTCTGTGGTGAAATCCGGAGTCCGATTTAATTTTTCGGACCGAGGGCCATCGCTTTTGGGTGAAGCACCTTCCAATGCGTGTCGGGGATGATCGGGCCCATGTGCATCACGGTCTCGGAGCCGATGAGGGAGGCGAGGGCGCCGGAGGCGGGGAGGGGCCAGTTGCTCAGGTGACCGTAGAGGAAGCCGGCGGCCCAGGAGTCGCCGGCGCCGTTGGTGTCGACGACGTTCGCCACCGGCACGGGAGCGATGCGGTGCAGTTCCTGGCCGTGCGCGAGCCAGGCGCCGTCCTTGCCGACCTTGACGGCGGCGAGCACGCCGTGGCCGGCGAGGCGGCGGGCGAGGGCTTCATAACTGGCCGTCTTGTCGTCGGGGAAGAGCGCTCGGATCTCGTCCTCGTTGGCGAAGACGATGTCGATGCCCTGCTTGAACTGGCGGAAGAGCCAGTCGCGCGACGCATTCACGACCTCGAAGGAGGAAAGATCGAGGCTGGTGGTGCAGCCGGCGGCACGGGCGGCGGTGAGCACGGCCTCGGCGAGGTCGCGGTTGAAGACGAGGTAACCCTCGATGTGGGCGTGGCGGCAGCCTTGGAAATCGGCGGCGGAGACTTCCGCCGGCGTGAGCGTCATGGCGGCGCCGAGATCGGTGCGGAGCGTGCGCTGCGCGTCGGGCGTGACCAACGCGAGGCAGCGGGCGTTGGCGCGGGAGGCGTGCTGCTTGAAGCGGCTGCCGTCGACGCCGGCGGCGACGAACGAATCGCGGTAGATCTTGGCGAGCGCGTCGTGGCCGAGCTTGCCGAGGAAGGTCGAACGCAGGCCGAGGCGGGCGGCGTTGTACGTGGCGTTGGCCGCGGAGCCGCCGGTCGAGTAAGCCGGCTCGCCGTCGAGGAGGCCGATGATCCGCTGCATCTCGTCGTGATCGACGAGCACCATCCCGCCCTTGTCGCCGGCCACGTTCCGCAGAAAAGCGTCGGGCACGCGGGCGAAGAGATCCATGATCGGAGAACCGACGCCGATGAGGTCAAAGGAGGCGGAAGGCGAAGAGGCGGAAGGCATGAGGGAAGGAAGAAGTAAGAAGGAGGAAGGATGAAAAGCGGAAGAGGAGGAAAGGGAGCTGAAAGGCGCGAAGGGTAAGAAAGAGCGAAAAGGAGGAGGCGATCAGCTCGTCACGGTCAGGTTGGTGGCGAGCAGCGGCTCGTCGTCGATTTCGATCAGGAGGGAGTAGTCGCCGGGGGCGGGGAAGGAAAGATTCCGGATCTCGTTCACGAGATTGAGCCGGTGGATGGGGCTTTGGGACTCGAACGGACGCTCGAGCAGCGGACGCATGTTCTGCGGTTCGAGTCCCATCGAGATGCGGAGCTGGTGCGGGCCAGCGGCGCAGTCGGTGATGGTGAGGAACCACACCATGAAGGGATGGATGACCGGAAACTTCTGCGCCTTGATGTTGGAGAAGACGCCGAGAATGGTGTGCTTGCCCGAGCCGGGATCGAGATGAACCGCGTCGCAGGTGAGCCAGCAGAGCAGCTGAGGCTTGGAATGCACGCCCGAGAAGGAGGAGCCGGCAGCGGGACGGAGCAAATCATTTTGCTTGGAGGCGGCGCGGCGGCGCGGCTTGGTTGACGGACATGCTGCTGCCGCTTCTCGCCTTGCACGCCGCCGCGCCGGACTACGGCCTGTTCGCCGGCTGGCCGGACTGGCTCGTGGTGCTGGTCGGAGTGGCCGTGGCGATCGTCGTGCTGTGGGTGCTGATCGAGCTGCTCAAGCTGGCTCTCTGGCTGGCGCTGATCATCGGCCTCGCGGCGATGGTGGTGTTTGCCGTGCTGGTGTTGTTCGGCGGGTGACGGAAACCGGAGGTCTCGCACAGAGGCACAGAGCTCACAGAGATCGGACAGGGCGGATGGCCTCTGTGCGCTCTGTGCCTCTGTGCGAACCATCCGGCTTCCGGGTCCGATTTTCTTAATTCTTCCTTCTTACTTCTTCCTTCCGCGACCGACTGAAAGGCGGTCGCCGAGCTTTTTCTTGCGCGTGAGGAGGGCGACCGTTTAACCCTCTCCGATGAAATACATCTTCGTGACGGGCGGAGTGGTTTCCTCGCTGGGCAAGGGGCTCACCGCGGCGTCGCTGGGTGCTCTCCTCGAGATGCGCGGCCTCACGGTCCGCATCCAGAAGTTCGACCCCTACCTCAACGTGGATCCCGGCACGATGAGCCCGTTCCAGCACGGCGAGGTCTATGTGCTCGAGGACGGCGCGGAGACCGACCTCGACCTCGGCCACTACGAGCGTTTCACGAGCGGGAAACTCTCCCGGCTCAACAGCCTTTCCTCCGGACAGATCTACGAGAGCGTCATCCAGAAGGAGCGCCGCGGGGATTATCTCGGCAAGACGGTGCAGGTGATCCCGCACGTCACGAACGAGATCAAGGACCGCATCTACGCCGGCGGAAAGGACGCCGACGTGCTCATCACCGAGATCGGCGGCACCACCGGTGACATCGAAGGCCTGCCGTTCCTCGAGGCCATGCGCCAGTTCGCGCTCGAGGCGGGCCCGAAGGACGTGATCTTCATCCACGTCACGCTCGTGCCGTACCTCAACGCCGCCGGCGAGCTGAAGACCAAGCCGACGCAGCAGTCGGTCGCCAAGCTCCGCGAGATCGGCATCCAGCCGCACGTGCTCGTCTGCCGGACGGACCATCCGCTCGACCACGACCTGCGCGACAAGCTCTCGATGTTCTGCAACGTGCCGGTGAAGGCCGTGATCGAGTGCCAGGACGTCGACCATTCCATTTACCAGCTCCCGCTCGCCCTGCAGAAGGAGGGACTCGACCAGCTCGTGATCGACCTGTTCGGGCTGAAGAACCCGCCGCCGACGCGCAACATCTGGGAGGAGATCGTTCGCCGCATCCTCACGCCGCGCCACGAGGTGACGATCGGCGTGGTGGGCAAGTACATCGAGCTCCAGGACGCCTACAAATCCGTCTACGAGTCGGTGACGCACGCCGGCATCGCCAACAACTGCAAGATCAACATCCGCCGCATCGACGCCGAGGATCTCGAGAAAAAAGGCGGCCTCTCGCATCTGCAGGGACTCGACGGTATCCTCGTGCCGGGCGGCTTCGGCGACCGCGGCACCGAGGGCAAGATCGCGGCGGCGCGCTATGCCCGCGAACGGAAGGTGCCCTATTACGGCCTCTGCCTCGGTCTGCAGATCGCGGTGATCGAATTTTCCCGGAATGTCCTGAAGCTCCCGGGCGCGAACAGCACGGAGTTCGACCCGAATGCGCGCCACCCCGTCATCAACATGATGGAGGAGCAGAAGAAGATCATCGATAAAGGCGCGACGATGCGGCTCGGCAGCTACGAGTGCGCGCTCACCCCCGGCACGCTCGCGCACAAGGCCTACGGCGCCGACAGCGTGCGCGAGCGCCATCGCCATCGCTACGAGGTGAACAACGCCTACGTCGGCCAGCTTCAGCGTGCCGGCATGGTCGTGAGCGGCGTGAACCCGCGGCGGAATCTCGTCGAGGTGATCGAGCTCAAGAACCACCCGTGGTTCCTCGGCACGCAGGCGCACCCCGAGTTTCAGTCGAAACCCAATCGCGCGCACCCGCTGTTCGCAGCCTTTATCGGCGCGGCGCTGAAGAATAAACGCAAAGACGCGAAGGGTCGCAAAGGGAGCGCAAAGTGACGATTCCCTGCGCGAAGCTTTGCGCCGCTTCGCCACTTGGCGTTTAGCTCCGAGTTATGCTCTTCGATCCGAAAAAACTCCTCCTCATCGCCGGGCCGTGTTCGCTCGAAAGCGAAAAAATCTGCCGCACCGTCGCCGAGGCACT
>CALFNJ010000694.1 GCA_937902865.1 uncultured Opitutaceae bacterium | reverse complement strand
AAGGCCTGCGCCGCGGCGCGGGCGGCGAAGTCGGCGGCGAGCGGGGAGTGATCCCAGACGCGGAGCGCGTCGAACTGGTCCGATACGAAAAACGAAATCACCCGGCGCGCGGCGATGCCGCTCCCGCAGCCCCAGTCGAAAATCGTACGGGATTTGGGCGACCAGCCACGCAGGCGCAGCTCGCGCAGCACGTGATCCCATTTCCAGCCGATGCGCTCGCCGTAGGTGAGGTCGTAGCTGGCGAGGGCCGTCTCCGATTCCCAATACGGCGTGCTGAGCGAGGTGCCTTGGAGAAAACCCTGGCGCAGGCGGTCGAGCGCGGGCCAGTCGAGTTCGGTCCAGATCATTGAAGCGGAAGAAAAAGGTCGCTGACGTCTTAACGCAGCCGGAGCTTTTGCCCGATCCGCAGACGGGCGAGATCGACGCCCGGATTGAGCTCGGCCAGCTGCGCCATCGTCAGGTCATATTGCCTGGCGATGCGCATGGCGCTGTCACCCGGCTTCAGCACATGCTCGGCGGGGCGGGCCGGCGGCGGGGCGTCGGTGATCTTTCCGGGGGTGAGGTGCAGCGACAGCTTCTCCTCTCCCTTCACGAGCAGGAGGACCTCCGCCTTCACGTCATAACTGCTCACGGTGTAGCCCGCGAAATTGTCGCCCACCGCAATCCAGGGAGAGACGGACTGGGCGGTCGTGTCCCGCAGGGAGAATTTCGTCGCATTGCCGGAAACCAGGACACCCGTGAACTCGACCGCGGCGGCGGCGAGGGAAGGAAACAGCAGACAGGCCAGCATAGCCGGGAAAAGGGGCTTCATGCGTTCTGCCTAGGTTCGCCGGAGCCAAAGCTCAAGGTTTCCAACGCGCAAATGGGCGATCCTTTGCAGAAGGTGGAGCGCGTTGTCGCTAACGCGCGGTTCGCTCCGCCCGTGCCAAAAGTCGGCAACGTCTTTCAACGCGTTGGGGACAACGCGTCCACCTTCGAGCATCTATGCCTCCATCCGCAGCGGGAATTCCAGCTGGCGGGCGAGGGCCTGGGTGCGGATGCCGTAGAAGTCGGCGAGGGCGCGGACGCGGCGGGCCTGGGCGTCGTCGGCCTTGCCGAGCGGGCGGGTCTTGATCGCCGCGATCATCAAGTTCTTCGCGGTGTGCTCGGTGGAGATGAACTCGAAGACCTTTGTGCGGTAGCCGGCCCACTCGAGCAGCTCGGCGCGGAGGGCGTCGGTGGCGAACTCGGCCTGGCGTTCCTGGAAGATGCCATGGCGCAGCGGTCCGCTGAGGACGCCGGGCGCGGTGAGCTGGCCGCGCAGCTCCTTCTGGCAGCACGGCGCGACGACGATGAGCTTCGCCCCGGCGGAAATGCCCCGGGCGAGCGCGTCGTCGGTGGCGGTGTCGCAGGCGTGCAGCGCGACGAGCACGTCGAGTCCGGACGCCGGCGTGTCCGCAATCGTGCCGGCGGCGAAACGGAGATGTGAAGCGAAGCCCTCGTGAACGGCGGTGTCGTTGCACAGGGCGACGAGGTCGGGGCGCACCTCGATGCCCTGGATCTGCGCGCGGCGACCGAGCAGCGCGCTGAGCGCGAACGTGAGATAGCCTTTGCCGCAGCCGGCATCGACGACATGGAAAGGCGCCCGCTCAGACGCGGACGAATCGCCGGAGAGGCCCGCTTCGTCGAGGAGATGAGTGAGCAGCTCGGCGAATTTATTGATCTGCCGAAACTTCGCCGCCTGGCCTTCGCGCGGCCGGCCCTGGTCGTTGGTCACGCCAAGCGCACGCAGCCAGGGCGCGGTGGCGGGGATCAGATGCGTCTTCTCGCGATCGTGGGCGGACGGAGGCGGCATTGGCGCCACGGAGGCGGTTTTGACGGAAAGCTGGGAGCCGCCGTCGGACGTGCAGGCGAGATGCGCGGTCTGGGCCGGGGTGAAGAGATGGGCGTCGAGAAAATCGCCGCCGATCAGCGGCTCGAGCAGGGCGAGCGCGGCGGCCGGCGCGTGGTTCTTCGTGATGTCGCGCGTCGCGTGGTGCCAGACGAAGGAGAGATGCGCGCCGCCTTTCAGCTGGACGGGACGCACGAACAGGTTCTCGAGGCTCTGGTCGGCGCCGCGGTGCTTGCCCAGCGTGAGTTTGACGAGCGTGGCGTCGGTGATAGCGGCGCGCAGCAGGGCGAGGAAACGTTCGCGGGCGGAGGTCTTGGGTTCAGTCACGTAAAGAAGGAGCTTGGGACGCTAGCTGGTTTGAATTTCGGAAACGAACCATCGGAATTTCACCACAGAGGCACGGAGACACGGAGATCGAACCTGGAATTTTGGATCGGTATTCTCTGTGTCTCTGTGCCTCTGTGGTGAAATTCCGATGCCTTGGCTTAGCGGTTCAATTCCTGAACTTGCGCCGGCACTTCGGAGCCGGGTTTCGGGAGGAAATCGGTGGTGACGGCGTCGGCGGCGCGGACTTTGCCCTTGGCGAGGATGCCGAGGTCTTCGAGCTGGGAGATCTGGGTCGCGAAGCGCTCGGGATCGAGCCGGCCGATCTGGGCGGCGCTGCTGTTGGGATCGCGGCCGGTGACGAGCTTCTCGTCGATGATCATCTTCCGGGAGAACATCATGAAGTCGTCGGTGTTGGCGGAGTTGGCTTTTTTGAGCGCCTCATGGGCGGGGGTCGGGTCGCCCTCGAGGTAATCGCGCCAGCCGTTGATGTAGGCGCGCACGAAGGCCCGCAGCTCCGCGGGATGCTCGCGGATGAATTTCCGGTTGGTCACGAGCACGGCATAGGCGCGGAAGCCGGCGTCCCAGGTCGAGAGGAAGCGCGGCATCTTCCCGCCGGCCTTGGTGATGTGGTAGGGCTCGGCGATGAAGTAGCCCTGCTGGATGGCCTCCTTGTTGCCGAGGAAGGCGGCGACGGAGAAATTCTGGGGAACGACGTTCACGTGCAGCCCGTACTTTTTCTGGAGGAACTTGAGGAACGCCCACTCGGGCCGGGCGATGATGGTCTTGCCCTGCAAGTCCTCGAACTTGTGGACGGAGCTGTCGGCGTTGACGAGCAGGCCCGAGGGATCGTCCTGAAAGACGGCGGCGAACTGCACGACGGGAAGCCCCTCGGCCTGCTGGAGCAGCGTGTTGGTGCTGTCGGCCTGGCCGATATCGGCCTTGCCGGTGGCGACGCTGGGCATGACGAAGGCGTTGGGGCCGCCGGGGATGAGGGTGACATCGAGACCTTCATCGCGGAAGAAGCCGCGCGCCTGCGCCTGATAGAGTCCGCCATGCTCGGGCTCGGCGATCCAGTCCAGCTGGACGGTGATCTTGAACAGCGGCTTCCCGGCGGCGGCGAAAGCGGCGGGGCTGAAGGAGACAAGCGCGAGCGCGAGCGGGAGAAGCAGGCGGAGTTTCATGGGAAGAAAGCGTAGGGGAGAAAAACGGAACGTCCAACGTTCAACATTGAACGTTCAACGTTGAACGCTCGGATTCGGAATTCACCACGGAGGCACTGAGGCACGGAGGAGGCAGGGAGGAGGAAATCAGGAAAAACGGGAATGATCCCTTCCTTGTCGCAGAGTTTGATCAGTTGGTAGGGCGAGGCGTTCCGCCGACCCGCGGCTCACCGGGACGGTTCGCCCTACCTTTGCCGGAGTTGAATGTTCAACGTTGAAGGTTGAACGTTGGACGTTGGGAGCGTCCCGACTATTGGTCGTTCCGCTCGTAGGAGTCGTGCCAGGAATGCAGCGCGGCCCAGCTCAGGGCGAGCACGGCGGCGACGAAGAGGAAGCCGAGGGCGCAGGTCACGGCGGCGGTGGCGAACAGCGCGGGGTACTTGGCCTGGCTGCTGTAGATCAGCGTCTGAAAACCGAGTCCGCCGCCGTCGCCGGCGGAGCTGCCGGCGGTGTAGTCACCGACCAGCGCGCCGATTGGCGCGAGCGTGGCGGCGATGCGGAGGCCGGTGAAGAAATACGGCAGGGCGGCGGGGATGCGGAGCAGCCACAGTTCCTGCCAGCGGCTCGCGCGGTAGAGGCGGAAAAGCTCCACCTGGTTGCGATCGACGGAGATCAGGCCTTGCGTCGTGTTCACCACGAGCGGGAAGAAGCAGATGAGAAAGGTGATGATGACGACGCTCTTGAGCCCGGCCCCGACCCAGAGAACCAGGATCGGCGCGAAGACGATGATCGGCGTCATCTGCAGGATCATGAGGTAGGGATAGAAACTGAGTCGCACGAGCGGGGAGAGCGACAGTCCGACCGCGAGCGCGAAGCCCACGGCGACCGCGAGCAGCCAGCCGAGCAGGGCGCCTTCGCCGGTGTTGAGCGTGGCGCGGGCGAGCTCGGCACCATGCTCGCGAAAAGCGCCGAGGATCGCATCGGGCGTTGGCAGCAGGAAGCGCAGGTCTTCGGAAAGCCACGCGTGGATGCCGTACCAGAGCGCGATCATCAGCGCGCCGACCGCGGCGGGCAGAAGGAATTGCAGGAGTCGGCGGGGCATCGCGAAAGAAGGTTAGCGCGGAGAACCGGCTTCGGCCTCGACGGAATGGAGCAGACGGGAAACCTCCGCGACCTTGTCCTGATATGCGCGGGTGAAGCGGGTCTCGGTGGTGCGGGGATAAGGTAGATCGACGCTCATCTCAGCGTGGATCCGGCCGGGATGCGGAGCGAGGATCACGATGCGCTGGGAGAGAAACACGGCCTCGGAAACCGAGTGCGTGACGAAGAACGCGGCCCAACCCTGGCGCTGGTGGAGCGCCAGGATCTCCTCGTTGAGCCGTTCGCGGGTCATCTCATCGAGGGCGCCGAACGGCTCGTCGAGCAGCAGGATTCTGGGGGAAAGCGTCAGGGCGCGGGCGAGGGAGACGCGCATCTTCTGCCCGCCGGAGAGTTGGCGCGGATAGAACCCGGCGTGCGACTCCAGGCCGACGAGCGCGAGCGCGCGATCGCGGGCGGCGCGGCTCTCTTCCGCACCGAGACCGCGCAGGCGCGGGGCGAGCTGCACGTTGTCGGCGACGGTCTGCCAGGGCAGCAGGGTCGGCTCCTGGAAGACGAAGGCGACGTCCGCGGCGGGATCGCCGGGAGGCCGACCGGCGACAGTGAGAGCGCCGCCGGTGACGGGACTCAGGCCGGCGATGAGACGGAGCAGCGTGGATTTGCCGCAGCCGCTGGGGCCGATGAGCGAGATGAACTCACCCGGTGCGCATGCGAGCGTGATGCGATCGAGGATGACCGGCCCGCGGCCGTAACGTTTCTCGACGTCGCGGAATTCCACGAGAGGCGTCGGCGGGGGCATGGGGGAAACGTTCGAGGTGGAAGTACCAGGTAACAAGTCCCAAGTAACAAGATATCGGGACTGACAAAAGGTAGGGCGAGGCGTCCCCGCCGAGCCGCGGCTCACCGAGACGATTCGCCCTGCCTTTCACCGTTTTCCAAGGAGCCCGTGCTGACCGACTCAAAACCGGGCGTCCGCAAGGAACGCCCCTACATTCGGAAGCTTCTCTGCAGATCGAAATCCAACCTCGGCGTTTCCGCGCCTCTGCGCGAAATGCCGAACTCAGGGCGCGAGCGCCGCCAGCGCGTCGGCGGCGGGCTTGTTGGTCGGATCGAGCTTGATCGCGTTCTGGTAGGCGGCGCGGGCCTCGGTGCGGTGGTGGAGTTTTTCCTGGATGACGCCGAGGCGGTGCCAGGCGTGCGTCGGCTGGGGCGAGGCGGGGCCGGGCGGAGTGAGCGTCAGGCATTTTTGGAGGCAGGCGAGGCCGCGCTCGAGGTTCTCGCCCGAGAGCGAGGCGGTGCGGCCGTATTGGTAGAGCGCCATGTAGTCGCCGGGCTTCTGCGCGAGCAGGGTGTCGCAGATCCGAAAGGCGGCGGCGTAGTCCTTCGCGTTGGCTTTGGCGGTGACGCTGAGGGCGGTGGCGCGGTCCGGATCGCGGCGGCGAATCTCCTCGAGCTGGGCGGCGGCTTTGGCACTGCTGCCGAGGGGCCAGGGAGCCCGCTCATAGAACTGCATCAGGCCCTCGCGGGCATCGAGATTGTCAGGCGCGAGCTGGATCGCCTTTTCCATGGCATCGCGACCGCGCGTGGCGGCGCCGTAGGAGCGATTCCTGTTCGCGAGCTGAAGAGAGGTGCCGCCGAAATCAGCGAGGTAGGTGGCGTTCCCGGGCTCGAGCTTCACGGCCTTTTCAAGCCACGTCATGGCGTCGTCGAGCGCGGTGCTGTCGCCGCGCTTGAGCAGGATCAGGCCGAGATAGTGGCAGGCGGCGGCATTGTTGGGCTCCGCGGTCGCGATCTGCTCGAAGGCGGCGCGGGCGGCCGGATAGTTCTTCGCCTGGAAAAGGGAGACGGCGTCGTCGAACGGCGCGGCGGCGGCCGTTGGCGGCAGGAGGCAGAGGCAGGCCAGGGCGAAGCCGAGAACAACGGCGAGATGACGACGGCGAGCCATGGGGATGAGATCGCGGGCAGGGCGGAAAGTTTCAAGCTCTGCGGAGTTGCCAGCATGGCCGGGGCGGTCGGACGGAAACCGGTTGGCCGCAAAAAGGCGCAAGGGACGCGGAAAACCGATCCCTCGGAAATTTTTGCGTTTTCTGCGCCTTTTTGCGGCCATTCCTTTCCGGTCAGCGGCGGCGGTGGAAAAGAAAAAGCCGGGCGAAGAGCCCGGCTTTTCGGAGAGGAGCGGCGCGTCAGGGATAACGCGCCCTGCCTTATTCGTAGCGGAGGGCCTCGATCGGATCGAGCTGCGCGGCCTTGCGGGCCGGGTAATAGCCGAAGAAGACGCCGACCGCGGCGCTGAAGCCGACGGCGATGACCATGGCCGCCGTGGATGGCTCGACCGGCCAGCCCTTGTAGTTGCCGAGGGCGATGGAACCGCCGATGCCGAGGGCGACACCGACGAGACCGCCGAGCGAGCTGAGGGCGATGGCCTCGATGAGGAATTGCGTCAGCACGTCCTTGCCGTGGGCGCCGAGCGCGAGACGGATGCCGATCTCGCGGGTGCGCTCGGTCACGGACACGAGCATGATGTTCATGATGCCGATGCCGCCGACCACCAGCGAGACGCCGGCGATGGCGCCGAGCAGGTAAGTCATGGCGTCGGTGGAGGCGGTGCGGAGGGCGGTGATATCCGCCTGGTCCTGCACGGTGAAATCCGTGTTGCCGCTGTGGCGCTGGGTGAGCAGATCGCTCACGTCGGCCTTCACCTTGGCGACCGAATCCTCGTCCTTGGCCTGGATATAGATCTGGGAGAGGTTCGTGCGCCGGGAAATGCGCTTCATGTGGCTCGTGTAGGGAATGTAGATCACGTCATCCTGGTCCTGGTTGGACGTGAATCCCTTGGGTGCCATCACGCCGATGATGCGGAAAGGCGTGCCGCCGCCCGTACCGCCGCCGCCGTAGTTGTTGGCACCGTTGCCGCCGCCACCCTGGCTGAAGAGGCGGATGCTCTGGCCGATGACCTGGGAGGGCTCGAGATCGGGAAAGAGATTGTCGATGATCGTCTTGCCGACGACGGCGACCTTGGCGGACGCGGTGACCTCGGGATCGTCGAAGAACACGCCGTCCGAAACGCGCCAGCTGCGAATCGAAGGGAAGTCGGGACCCACGCCGTAGACCTGGGTCGGCCAGTTGAGGCCGTTGGCGAGAACCTGGGCGCGGCCCTGGACGTAGGGGCTGACGCCGATGACGCTGTTGTCTTCGGGCGTGGTGGACTCCTGGTAATTGCTGACGACGGCCTCGGCGTCGGCGGGGAGGAGCGTGGTCGCGCCGCCCGCGCCGCCGCGAACGCCGCCGCCGGTGCTCTGGTTGCCCGGGTAGACGAGGACGAGATTGTCGCCCATGCTGGCAATGGCGGCCTGGACCTGGGCCTTGGCGCCGTTGCCGATGCTGACCATCGCGATGACCGCCGCGACACCGATAATGATGCCGAGGGCGGTCAGGATGGACCGCATCGTGTTACGCCGGAGGGCGCGCAGAGCCATCTTCAGGGTGGTGAAAAAGCGCATGAAAGAAGTCGGTTGACGAACTCAGTGGGCCGGCGAGCCGGCGGCCAGCAGCTTGGCGGCGGTTTCCGCCTCCTTGAGCTTGGCCAGCTCGATCTCTGCGATGGAGCGGTCCTGGACCAGCTCGTCGCGGACGATCACGCCGTCGCGCAGGATGAGGTTGCGCTTGCAGTAATGGGCGACGTCGAGCTCGTGCGTCACCATGACGATGGTGATGCCCTGTTCGTTGAGCTTCTGGAAGACGCCCATGACCTCGATGGACGTCTTGCTGTCGAGATTGCCGGTGGGCTCGTCGGCGAGCAGCACCTGGGGCTCATTGACCAGCGCGCGGGCGATGGCGACGCGCTGCTGCTGACCGCCGGAGAGCTGGTTCGGCATATGGTCGAACCGCTTGGCGAGGCCGACGATCTCGAGGCAGTGCATGGCGCGCTCGCGCATCTGCTTCGAGGACATCTTCCGCTTGCCGTATAGCATCGGCAGCTCGACGTTCTCGAGCGCGGTGGTACGGGAGAGGAGATTGAAACCCTGGAAGACGAAGCCGAGCTTCTGGTTGCGGATGTCGGCCAGTTCGTTCTTGTCGAGCTGCGCGACGTCGACGCCATCGAGGAGATAGCGTCCGCGGGTGGGCCGGTCGAGGCAGCCCAGCGTGTTCATCAGCGTGGATTTGCCGGAACCGCTGGCGCCCATGAGGGCGAGAAATTCCTTCTGATGGATATCCAGGGAAACTCCGCGCACAGCGTGCACCGGGACTTCGCCGGAATCATAAATCTTATGGAGGTCCTCGATTTTGACGATGGGAGGCATGAAGAGACGAGAGTTGGCCGGGCGAAGCCCGCTTAGAAACCACCCCGTCCGCCAAAGCCACCACGGCCGCCTTGCTGGAAGGGATTGCCGCCCTGGGTCGGGCCGCTGTTCACGACCGGCGCGGCGCCGGGCATCGTGACATAAGTGATGAGGGTGTCGCCTTCGGCGGCGCCGTCGACGATCTGCGTGGAGGTGCCGTCGGAAATGCCGAGATGGACCATGACGCGCTCGGGCATCTTCTTGCCGGTCGCGTCGGTGACGAGCTTGTAGACGGGGCGCGGAACGTTGCTCACGTTCATGCCGGCACCGGTGTTGAAGCCGGCGCCGCCGTTGCGACCACCGCGGCCGCCGCCCTGACCGCGGACGCCTTGGCCGCCCTGGCGGCCACCGCGACGACCGTTGCCGTTCTGATCCTGGCCGGGCATCGAGGCCGCGACCTCATCCGCCGGAGCGGAGGGAGCCGCCGTCGGAGCCGCCGGGGAGGCGGCGCCACCTGCGCCCGGAGGCGAAAGCTTGTCCATCTTCTCCTGCAGTTCGCTCGGGATGCGGACGCGGAGAGCGTTGTTGGTCACCTGGAGGACGTTGTCGCGCTCGGTGATGATGATGTTCGCCGTGGCGGTCATGCCCGGCTTGAGGAGGAAGTTGGAGTTGTCGACGTCGATGATGACGGAGAACGTGACGACGCCGGAGGTGTTCTTGGCGAAATTGCGGACCTGCGAGACCTTGCCCTCGAAAGGACGGTTGAGGTAGGCGTCGACCGAGAAGCGGACGACCTGGCCTTCCTGCACGCTGCCGATGTCGGCCTCGGAAACGTCCGCGCTGATCTGCAGACGGCTGAGGTCGTTGATGAGCGTGTAGAGGGCGACGGCCGACTGGTTGACGTTGACGGTGCCGCCGACGTCGGTGGTGCGGTTGAGCACGACGCCGTCGATCGGCGAGTAGATGGTGCAGCGATCGAGGTCGGTCTGGGCGTTGACGTAAGCGGCTTCGCGGCTGATCAGGGTCGACTCGGCCTGGGCGAGGGTGGCGACGGCAGCGTCGTCATCCGCCTTGGAGAGGAGGTTCTTCTCGAAGAGATCCTTCGTGCGCGCGGCGTCCTCGCGGGTCTTCTGCGTGTTGGCGGTCGCGGCGTCGAAGTCGGCCTTGGCCTGCTTCACCTTCTGGATGTAGGTGGAAGGGTCGATCTTCAGGAGCCACTGGCCCTTGGTGACGTGGTCGTTGAAGTCCGCGTTGATCGCGATGACGTTGCCGGACACCTGGCTACTGATGGTGACCGACGAGGTCGTCTGGAGATTGCCGGTGGCGCTGATCGTCTGGATCAGATTGCCGCGAGTGACCTTCACGGTGGAGTACTCGGGCTCCTTGTTGGAATTCTTCTTCCAGTAGTACCAGCCGCCGTAGCCGAGGATGGCGACGACGATAATGAGGAAGATCGGACCGGCGAGGCTGCGGGATTTGGCCATAAAAGAAGCGGAAGTGGAAAGGTGGGGGTTTTAGCGGGGGCAACGTCGAGGCGCTCACGACTTAACGCATGCGCCCCGATCGGCTCCTGCCTGCCCGAAAGACGCCATGCCCCGTCGAAAGGTGACAGAAAAGTTTGACTCAGACGACAGGGGAAGGAGTGCCCTCGGGGGAAGGCAAAGCCGTCGTGGATTCCGAACGGAATCGGGGAATTTGGCCAGCAGAATATATCAGGGGCGGGGACGGAGACCTGGAAGGGTTCGCGCGGAGGCGCGGAAACACCGAGGCCGGCGACCGGAAGGGGGCTTTTCCGCGATTCTGCCTCTCCGTGAAATGGCTTGGGCCCGGATTCTCTGACGGCGGTTTAGCACGCACCGAGGGGAGGGGCCGCCGATCGCGTCAGCGGCGGGGAACGCTTACTTTGCTGACGCGAACGCGGCCTTGAGGGCGGCGCCGACGTTGGGCGGGACGAAATGGGAGACGTCTCCGCCGTATTTCGCCACCTGCTTCACGAGGGTCGAGCTGGTGTAACTGAACTGCTCGTTGGGCATCACGAAGATCGTTTCGATCGCCGGCTGCAGGTGCCGGTTCATCAACGCCATGTTGAACTCGAACTCGAAGTCCGAGAGGGCGCGCAGCCCGCGGATGATGGCGTCGGCTTTCTGGGCCATGGCGAAATCCATGAGCAGGCCGCCGAAGGAGGTCACGGTGACGTTTGCCAGGCCGGTGACGCTGTCACGGACCATCGCCACCCGTTCCTCGGTCGAGAACAGCGGTCCCTTGCCCGCGTTGTGCGCGACGGCGACGGTTACCCGGTCGAACAGCTTGCTCGCCCGCGCGAGCACGTCGAGGTGGCCGCGGGTGATCGGATCGAAGGTGCCGGGATAGATACAGTGGCGCATTGCGGAACGGAGCGGGAAGCGGGAGCGGAAGGATGAGAGCGGCAGCAAGACGCAGGGCCGCAGCGATGGCGACTCAGTATTTGTTGATGTGGAACTCAGGGAATCGGGAAGAGGAGCAATCCGCTGATTGGGGTCATGCGAAGGAGGAGTTGCTTTGAAGTAGGGCGGGTCTTCGACCCGCCTTGGGATGCGTCGATAACCTGCGCCCGTAAGATATTGCGAGCTGGCGACGCGAATGAGCGGGTCGGAGACCCGCTCTACTTGACGCGTCGGATTATTGGCCGACGGCATTTTCATGAGTTCCTGAGTTCCAGATTCAACTGCCGGGATGGATTTGTGACGAAACGCG
>CALFNJ010000693.1 GCA_937902865.1 uncultured Opitutaceae bacterium | reverse complement strand
CGAGATTGTTGCGCGTCGCCAGGGTCTCGGGAAATCCGTTCGCAGGAAACCAGACCAGCGTGCTGCGGCCGGAAAAGCGCTCGGCGGGAACAATGAGATCCGCCGGCGCCGGATCGCTGGCGGGAGCGGCGTTGCCCGCGCCACCGTTTGCACCCGCGGCGGGCTTCGGCCGGTTGATGCGGCTCTCTCCTGGCGTGCCGGCGAAGACGAAGGTCGCGTACAGGTCGCCGTTCGGCTGGGGTAGGAGATCGGTGACCTCGGCGTCGCGATTTTCCTGGAGAATCACCGGCGTCCCACCGTCGCGCGGAAACGCGTACACATTGCCCTTCGGCGCCGAGCCCGCCGCGATGCGTCCGTCTGCGAGCTGGGCAATGCGGCGGACGTTGCGATCGCGCACTTCGCCGAAAAGGGTGAGGCCGTGATCGGCGAGGAGTTTCGCGTCGGTGATCTTATCCTGCGTGACCCCGGCCGCCGCGAACTTGGCGGGATCGAGGCGATAGATCCGGCCCGGATTACCGGTGGCGACCAGCACGGTTTTGTCGGAGAGCAGCTGCAGGTCGAAGATCGAATCCACCGGGAGCGTCACGCGCGCAACCGGCTTGCCGCCGCGCAGCAGGTAAAGCGCGCCACGGGGTGACGTGCCCGCCAGCACGGAGCCATCGGGCAGGGCCAGTAGCGCGAACACATGCGGGTCGTCGAGATTGTAGAGCTCCCGCGCCGTGTAGTTTGTCCGGCCGGCGTCGAGCGTGACCTCAAAGATCTTTCCGTCCGGACCGGTGCCGACGAGCCATTTTCCCTCCGCGGTCGGCGCCAGGCACCAGAGCAGATCCGCCGGCGCGGTGCCGGCGAGCTCCGTCAGCACGGGTCCGGCGACCAGGCGACCATCCGCCCGCGTGGCCAGTCCCTTGAGATTGCGGCTGGGGACCTCGCGATAGAAATCGATCTCCTGCTTCCGCGAGAGGGAGTCGGCGCGCAGGGTGCCCGCTCCGAGAAGCGAAAACGTCAGGACAAAAAATGAAAAGGGAAGGAGGCGAGACCGCGCGAGCGACGATGGGAGACGTGACATGGAATAGAATCGGAATTTCACCACAGAGACACAGAGGCACCGAGATCGATCCTTTCGATCAGGACCAGAAAAGAATTTCTCCGTGTCTCCGTGCCTCTGTGGTGAAATTCCGAAAGGTTCGGCGGATCGATCTTTCCGCGCGCTGGAGCTACTCCACGACCTGAATGGAGCGCGTCGCCTGGGCCGTCAGCAGGCGGCCGGGGAGGAGATGACGCTCCCAGAGCGGCACGAAGGTGTCGCGCTTCTGGTAGCGAGCCTCGTCGGCGCCGCGCGCGATGCGTTCGAAGGTGCCGGGCAGCTCCCGGGTCGGGGAGGTCTGGTCGGTGAACACCGGCGTCTTTTCGACCACGGCGAGATAGAGTCCATCCGAGGCCCGGTCGTCGCTCAACGCGGCCAGGTAGGCATCGAAGCTGCGCAGCTGCGCGGCGGGAATGTTGTGCGGCCGGCCGGACAGCTCGTCCAGCACCCGTCCGGGGACGAGCACGACATCGAGATTCTTGCCGGCCCAGTCGGGATCGATGGCGATGTCGGTGGTCTCGCGGTGGGTCTCACCCTGCCAGTCGCGCCACGCCACGGTGGCCTGCACGGTGTCGCCGCTGCGCGCCGTGGTGCGGGAAAGCTGGAAGAGATCGAGCACGACCGACGGATTCTGGCCGAGCGCCTCGACGGTGAACTTCACCTTGTCGGGGAAAGTCTTCTCGTACGGATTCTGCAGATTGGCCGCGAGTTTCTGGACGAAATCGCCGAGCCCCTGGGCGAAGGCCTGCGGGCCGGCGTAGAGGGTCGTGCCCTTCAGCGTCTGGCCCGCGGGGAACGCGACGTCGCTCGAGAGCCGGAAGCCCTCGGACAGGCCGGCATCGTTCGCGCTCATGATCGCTTGCGTGACCCCCGAGGCGACGATCGAGGGCGTAAGCTGGCTCTGGCGCACAACGGAGAAGTGCAGGGTTCGCGGGGCGCTGCCGAGCGGCGACACCACGACCTCGATCGGAATCATCGCGGGCCCCGGCCCGAGCGTGCCGGCGACGGCGGAGAGGCGGTCCTGGGCAATCGTGCCGATCACGGCGCCGGTGTTGGCGACCTTGATCGACTGCATGTTGGACGGAAGGATCGTGACGATCTCCGCCGCGCACATCGGCAGCTCGACGTCGCCGAGCGCGAGCATCGGATGGCCGAAGGCGGTGATCCGGCGTCCCTCGACCCGCGACACCGTGCCGGTGCCGGCGAGGGTGATGTCGCCGGTTGCGAGCGCGACCGAGATGGCCGAACCCGGGATGAGCGGCCCGCCGGACTGAACCGTAGCGGCGCCGTCGGAGTGTCCGCCGAGCGCCGTGGCGCCGAGGCCGAGCGCGGCAAAACGATCGGCAAAGAGATTCGCCACCATGGGACTGAGGCCGCTGAAGGTGAACACCGGCTGGAGCGCCTGGTAGCCGCTGGCGACGGAGGTCACCGCGGGGCCGGTCGATTTCGCGCCGGCGACGGGCTCGGGCGGGCCGATGCGCGACTGCACCTCCGCCAGATCGGCGGCGGGTGTGAAACCGGCGTAGTGCACCGTTTCGAACCGCTGCACCTGATAGCTGAGCGCACCGGCGAGGCGGCCGTCGATGTAGAGCGGGCTGCCGCTCATGCCGGCGACGGCGCCCATGCTCTGGACGCGCGGATCGCTCAGCTCGCAGATGATCATGGCCTTGCCGGGACCGATGGCGTTGTCGACGACGCCCGTGACCTCCACGGCGAACGGTTCGGGCTGCGTGCCGCGGAACACCGTCCAGACTTCACCCTTCATCCCGGCCTTGACCTCCGACAGCGGCAGCAGCGGAGCGTCAACCGGCTGGGGAGCGGCGTGGAGGAAGAGGGAGAAGAGGACACCGGTGGCACCGAGAATCGTGCGGAGGAACGATTGAATGGCGGTGCTCACTGGATCTTTTGACTGGGAATTAGAGTTCGCGGATGGCCTGCGTCATGACCTCGCAAGCTCGGGAAATCGCGGCGCCCTCGTGGGCGGTGGACACGAAGAGTGTTTCCCACGCGCTCGGGGGCAAGAAGACATCGTTGCGCAAACACGTCTGGAAGAAGCGTCCAAAAATTTTTGCGTCAGTTTGCACGGCGGTCGCATAATCAGTGACGGCGGAAGCGGTGAAAAAGATACTCAGCATCGAGCCGCACTGCGGCACCTGCACCGGAAGGCCCTTGGCGCTCGCGGCGGACAGCACGGCGGAATGCAGCTGCCGCGCCAGCGTGTCGAGCCGGGCGTAGGGATTCGTCTCGTCGAGCAGCTTCAGCGCGGCGATGCCCGCGGCCATGGCGAGCGGATTTCCGCTGAGCGTGCCGGCCTGGTAAACCGGGCCGAGCGGCGCGAGCAGGTCCATGATGTCCTTGCGGCCGCCGAAAGCGCCGACCGGCAGGCCGCCACCGATGATCTTGCCGAGGCAGGTGAGGTCGGGAGTGATCTTTTCCAGCTCCTGCACGCCGCCGCGGGCGAGGCGGAAGCCGGTCATGACTTCGTCAAACACCAGCAGCGCACCGTTTTTCGTGCAGGCCTGGCGGATGTGCGCGAGGTAACCGGGCTTGGCCTGGATGAAGCCGACGTTGCCGATGTACGGTTCGAGGATGACGCACGCCACCTGGCCGGGATTGGCGGCAAAGGCCGCGTCGAGCGCCGCCGGATCGTTGAACGGCAGCACCACCGTTTCCTGCGCGAAGGCGGCCGGCACGCCGGCGCTGTCGGGGTTGCCGTGGGTCAGCGCGCCGGAACCGGCCTTGATCAGCAGCGAGTCACTGTGCCCGTGATAGCAGCCGGAGAACTTGATGAGCTTGTCACGCTTGGTGAATCCGCGGGCGAGCCGGATGGCCGACATGGTCGCCTCGGTGCCGCTGTTGCACATGCGCACCTTCTGGATGGACGGGAAGAATTTCGTGATCAGCGCCGCCATCTCCACCTCATAGGGGTTCGGCGTGCCGAAGGAGGTGCCGTTTTCCAGCGCGGTGGCGATCGCCGCCTTGATGCGGGGATGATTGTGACCGTGGATCGCCGGGCCCCAGGTGCCGACGAAGTCGATCAGCTCGCGACCCTCCACGGTGACGAGCGTCGCGCCATGCGCGGACCGGGTGAAGAACGGCGCGCCGCCGACGGAGCGAAAGGCGCGAACCGGGGAGTTCACGCCCCCCGGAATGAGCTCGAGGGCACGAGCGAAGAGATCGGCGGAGGTGGACATCTTAATAAAATCGGGAGACGGGAGATCGGGAAAGGGGACAGACGCAGGCAATTTCTTATCTGGAACTCAGGAAATCAGGAACGGAAACGATCTGTCGATCCATGTCACGCGAAGCCGCGAAGGGAACGAAGGCAAACCAGCCGCCTTTCTTCGCGTCCTTCGCGACTTCGCGTGACACCCTCAGATTCGGGAGTTCGTGGGTTCCAGATGCAACCCCGACCGACCTCAGCTCACGTATTTCTGCACGATCGGGATGCGGCGGCCGACGCCGAAGGCGAGCGGGGTGATCTTCAGGCCGGGGGCGGCCTGCTTCCGCTTGTACTCGTTGAGATCGACCTTGCGGACGATGTCGCGCACGACGGCCTCGGCGAAACCCTGGGCGATCAGGTCGCGGGAGGAGAGGCCCTCCTCGACGTAACCCTTGAGAATCGCATCGAGCACATCGTACGGCGGCAGGCTGTCCTGGTCGGTCTGGTTCGGCCGCAGCTCGGCGCTCGGCGGCTTGTCGATGCTCGACTGCGGGATGGGCGGGGTGCGGCCGCGGCGGCGGGCGTCGGCGTTGATCCAGTTGGCCAACGCGTAGACCTGCGTCTTGAAAAGGTCGGAGATGACCGCGAGTCCGCCGGCCATGTCGCCGTAAAGCGTGCAGTACCCGACGGCGATCTCGCTCTTGTTGCCCGTGGTCAGGAGCAGGGCGTTGAACTTGTTGGACAGCGCCATCATCACGACGCCGCGCACGCGGGCCTGGATGTTCTCCTCGGTGACGTCGCGTTTCAGGCCGGTGAAAATCGGTCCGAGTGCGGCCTCGCAGGCGACCACGGCGTCGGCGATGGCGATCGTCTCGAAGCGAACGCCGAGATTGGCCGCCAGGATGCGGGCATCATCCCGTGAGTGCTGGGACGAGATCGCCGAGGGGAGGGAGACGCCGATGACGTTCTCCGACCCGAAGGCCGCCGCCGCGATCACCCCGACCACGGCGGAATCGATGCCGCCGGACAACGCGATCAAGGCGCGCTTGAAGCCGCTCTTGTAGGCGTAGTCGCGCAGGCCGAGGCTGAGCGCGGCGAAGATGTCGGCCATTTCGGGCTGATCGAAGCTCGGCGCCAGCGGATCGGAGGCGCCAACGGCGGGCAGGGGAGCAGCCGAACCCGACGCAGGCGAGGAGCCCCGGGTTCCGCTAACCGTGACAACGCGCAGCTCCTCCGCGAACGCCGCCAGTCCGGCCGTGACCCGGCCCGTGGCGTCGCTGACGAGGGAACGGCCGTCGAAGACCAGCTCGTCGTTGCCGCCGACGACATTGACGTAAACGAGCGGGCAACCGAGCGCCTTGGCGGCGTCGGTGACCAGCGTCTGCCGCACGCCACCCTTGTCGTTATGCCAGGGGCTGGCGGAGAGATTCACCACGAGGTCGCACTTCTGGGCGGCCAGCTGTTTCAGCGGATCGATCCCATGATAGAGGCGGCGGGTGCTGATCGTCGGATGCGTCCAGATATCCTCGCAGATCGTCACCCCGATGCGCTTGCCACCGTGGGTGACCACGATCGGCTGCTGCGCCGGCTCGAAATAACGGTCCTCGTCGAACACGTCGTAGGTCGGCAGCAGGCATTTCACCGCCGTGGCCGCGATCCGGCCGCGATGGCAGAAGACCGCGGCGTTGTAGAATGGCCGGCCCTTTCCGCTGGGATTGGTCGTGACCGTGCCGATCAGCGCCGGCACCTCGCCGACCGCGGCGGCGATGGCCTGGGCGGATTCCTCGACGTCCGGCACGAAGCGCCGTTTGAACAGCAGGTCCCGGGGCGGGTAGCCGCAGACGATCAGCTCGGGAAAGACCACCAGCTCGGCCCCCTGGGCCACGAGCGCCGCGTAGGCCTCGAGGATGCGCCGGCGGTTGCCGGCCAAGTCTCCGACGGTGGGGTTGATCTGGGCGAGACCGATGCGCATGGGACGTGGGTGGAAGGGAAGAACGTGGAGGCCTTTCCGCGGGCTGACAACTCGCAAGGCTTGCACTGGCACCAAGCTGCCCGATTTGCTGTCACCCCGTCATGCCCTTGAAAACGCCCTCCCTCCGGCTGCTGGCCCTGACCACCGCATTTGCCGCGAGCTCGCTGTTTGCCGCCGAGCCCGCGACCCTCACGCTCGAATCCGCGCTCCAGTCGGCCGAGCAGATCAACGTCAACGTGCTGCTTGGCCGCGAAGGCGTGAGCCAGGCCCAGGCCCAGGCCGGCATCGCCCGATCCGGCGTGCTGCCGAATGTCGACCTCAGCGCCCAGCAGCGCCGCACCTCGGCTGTCACCATCACCAACGGCATTGCAGCCGCCGGCACACCCGCCAATCGCTTCGACGCCAACCTCAACGGCAGCTTCGACCTGCTCAATCCCGAGCAGCTGTCCAGCTGGCGCTCCGCCAAGGCCGGCGTCCAGGTCGCCGACTACGATTACCGCTCCGATGTGCAGACCGCCCTGGCGACGGTGGGCCAGACCTATTTCACCCACCTGCGCAATGTGCACCGCATCGCGGTCCTCGATGCCAATGTCGACCTCGCCCGCCAATTGCTCGATCTCGCGACCAATCGCCTGGCCTCAGGCGTGGCGACGCAGATCGACGTGACCCGCGCCAAGTCGCAGCTCGCCCAGGCCCAGCAAGCCCGGCTCCAGCAGGACACCGTGGTTTACCAGAGCGCCCTGCAGCTGCGCCGCCTGCTCAATCTCGATGCCGCCGCGCCACTGCAGCTCGGCGATTTCGAGGTGAAGCGCGTCTCGGCGGCGGAGTTCAGCGCCACGGAGGAGCGCGCGGCGTTCGCGCAGCGCCCCGACTGGCTGGCGGCGCAGAAGTCGGTCGATCGCTCCAAGATCGATGTCAGCACCGCCCGTTTCGAGCGCCTGCCGGCCCTGGCGCTGGCGGGACAGTACGGTTACTCCTCCGCGGATTTCGATGATGGGGGGAAGAAGGCCGGCTGGTTCGCCGGTGCGACCGTGGACGTGCCCGTCTTCGACGGCCTGCGCAGCGGTTCCGACCGTAAGCTCGCCCTCTCGCGGCAGCGTTCGCAGGAACTGCTCCTGCGCGATCTCGAGCTGCAGATTTCGGCCGAGATCCGTCTCGCCGTGCAGGACGCCGGATCGCGCTTCCAGCAGATCGCCGTGGCGGAAACCGGCCAGCAGCTCGGCGAGGAGGAACTCCGGCTCGCCCGCGTCCGTTTCGACCAGGGCGTCGCCGACAACCGCGAGGTGATCGAGGCGCAGAACACCCTCGCACTCGCAAACGACAATCTCAACGAGGCGATCTACCAGTACAATCTCAGCCGGCTCGAGCTGGCCCGCGTCCGCGGCGACACCCGCGGCATCCTGGCCGAGAAGCAGTGATCGCACACCGCTGAATAAGGCGGATTGAATCTGGAACTCAGGAAATCAGGAAACGGAAACAATCCTTCGATCCGTCTCACACGAAGTCACGAAGGGCACGAATCAAGCCGGCTTTCTGATCCCTGATTCGGATGTTCGGCCTTCGTGTTCTTCGTGGCTTCGTGTGAGACAATTCCGATGCTTCCTCTTGGTTTCGGGAAAAATCCAAATGACGAGATCCAGCGAGCTCGCAACGCGATGAGCGGTCCGATGCGCCTGATCCTGGCCTCGGCGTCCCCGCGACGGCGCGAGCTGCTGGCGCAGCTGGGCGTGGTGTTTGAGGTCATTCCGGCGCAGGTGATCGAGCACGAGGATCCGAATTCCGATCCGAAAGCGATGGTCGCCCACAACGCGGCCCTCAAGGCGGATTGGGTGGCGGCGCGGCATCCGGAGGCGTTCGTGCTGGGGGCGGATACGACGGTGTTCATCGACGGCGTCGTGCTGAACAAGCCCGCCGACCTCGACGACGCGCGCCGCATGCTCCGCCGGCTGTCCGGTCGCACGCATACCGTTTTCACCGGACTCGCGCTGCGCCGGGTCCGGGACGGGCTGCGGCTCGACCGCGGGGAGGAGAGCCGGGTGACGTTCCACGCGTTCGGCGAAGCCGAGATCGAGGATTACCTGCGGCGGGTCAACGTGCTGGACAAGGCCGGCGCCTACGCAATTCAGGAGGGCGCGGAGCGAATCGTCGCCGGGCACACCGGGTCGTTCAGCAATATCGTCGGGCTGCCGCTCGAAACGACGAAACAAATTTTGACGGAAAGCGGTCTGACCGGCTAACTTGAACCACCGTCCGTCCGCTCCCGTCGCCCGTCACCTGCCTTCGACGTCTGTCTCCCGTCCCCCGACTCCCGTCTCCTGATGATCACCGCTCCTCCCGAACGCCCCGCGCGCCGCGCCGGCGTGCTGCGGCTCTCGAAGGATCCCGAGGTGCGCTCCGTCCAGGTCGGCATTGCGGCGACGATCATCATTCACCTGCTGATCCTCCTGATCGCGCCGTATCTCCTCCGGACCGGACTGACGAACCTGGCGAAGACGGATGCAGACAAGCAGCCGTTCAACATCGAGCTCGCGCCCCCGGACGAGGCGCCCCCCGAGCCGCCCAAGCCGGCCAATCCCTTCAAGTTCGTGGAGACCAACCCGGACGCGCCCGACAATCCTCCGGACAAGACCGATAATTTCGCGGCGCAGAATCAGCAGGTGGCCCAGGAAAAACCCACGCCGAACGGGAAAAGCGACCGGCCGGCCCTCGAAGGCGAAAAGGACATCCAGTCCACGCAGATCGTGGACGGTCACCTCACGCAGCCCCAGCTTCCGCCGGCGCCTCCCGCGCCGCAAATGCCGCCGAACCCCACCGAGGCGAACGAGGCCACCAAGCGCGCGCAGGATCCCTTGCCCGGCTTCGAGAAGATCGACGGCGAGGACAAGAACGGCATCGGCTCGAATATCGCCGAGGTTACGCCACATTCCGAATCCGTGCCCGACAAGGTCGACGGCGCGAAGGATGTCCCGGATATCGTCGGCGCCACCAACAAGATGTTCGTGGTCGACCCGCACAAACCCCAGCCGCGGCCCCAGCTCGAGCGGAATGTCCGCCCGGCGGTTTTCCAGGAAAACAAGATCGGCACGATGAACATCGGCCCGGTCGCCGTGGACGCGAAGTGGAGCAACTACGGGCGTTATCTCCAGAAGATGATCGATGCCATCCAGGCGCGCTGGGATAACCTGATCGCCGCGAGCAAACACTATCCGCAGCCCGGCAGCCGGGTCACCGTGACGTTTGTCATGAGCTCTGCGGGCAAGATCACCACCTTCAAATCGACCGACGGCGATGCCGGCGACCTCGCCACCAACTGGTGCGTGACCGCGATCAGCCCGGGCCCGGATTTTACCTATGGTGAATGGACCGACGACATGACGGCGGTCCTCGGCGATCACCAGGAGCTGACGTTCACCTTCTACTATCGGTGAGCAGCGGGGCGGGGGAGAATTTCTGGACGACACTGCCGCTGGGGCGGGAGGTGCGCCTGCTGGCGCACGACGCCAACGGCCTCGCCGCTTTCGCCAAGCCCGCGGGCGTGCTCTCGCATCCCAACACGCCGAAGGATGAGCCGCGTTCGCTCCTGCAGGCGCGCTACGACCTCGAAAGCGAAGCCTATCGCTGGACCGACGCTGGTGGCGTCGCTCGCCAGCTCTGTCTGCTGAACCGCCTCGATTCCGCGACCTCCGGCGTGATCCTCGTGGCACGAGACGAAGCGCTGGCCCGCGAAATCCGCGCGCAGTTCCTGCGCAAACAAGTGCGGAAGATCTATCTCGCACTGGTGTTCGGACGTCCGCACGTGGCCCGTCAGGTGTGGCGCGATCGCCTCGTGATCGAGAAACGAGCTGCCACGGTGCGGACGCAGCGCGGTGGTCATATTCCCGCCGAATGCGAGGTGAGCGTGGCGCAGGCCGGTGCGCGCGACTCCGGCCTGACCCTGCTCCGGCTCGAGCCGCGCACAGGCCGCAGCCACCAGCTTCGCGTGCAGTGCGCCGAGCATCACCTGCCGATCGTGGGCGACCAGACCTACGGAAATTTTCCGAAGAACCGCGAGTTCGCCAAGGCGACGGGCGAGAAACGGCTGTTCCTCCATTCCTTCGAGACCGATTTCGCCTACGAATGGAAAGGCCGGAAGTTCACCTTCGCGGCCAAGGCGGACATGCCGCCGGAGTTCGGCGCGTTTCTCGCGAAGGGCTAGGAGAGTAGGCGGGGTCGATTTCGCGATCTCTTCGATCCGGTTTCACACAGAGAACGCAGAGTACACAGAGATCGATCCGACTGATCATTTCTCTGTGTCTTCCGCGTTCTCTGTGTGAAACCGGATCGATTCAGGAGCCTTCTGGAAAAACGGATTCAAATCAGCGCGGTTTCCCGTTTCACTTCACCTTCCCATGATTCTGCCCAAGTCGAACCGGCTCACTCCCGCGCAGCTTGCGGAAGTCAAGGCCATCACCGCGGAGTTCCGCTGCAAGGTGCAGCCCATCGTGGGCACCGTCCGGACGATCTACGCGATCGTCGGCGACGAGCGCGATGAGCTGATGATCAACCGGCTCGAGGGGCTGGACTACATCGAGCGCATCGACCGGATCCAGTCGCCGTTCAAGCTGATGGACCGCCGCTCCGATCTCGCCACGCACGAGGTGCGGCTGGGCGGCGTGACGCTCGGGCGCGAGCTCTTCGTCATCGCCGGGCAGTGCACGATCGATCCGAAGAATCCGAATTTTTTCTACGAGACCGCCGCGGCAGTGAAAGAGGCGGGCGCCCACGTGATCCGCGGCGGGGTCTGGAAGCCGCGAACCAATCCCTACACGTTCCAGGGCGACAGCAAATCGCTCGAGATCCTGATGGAGGGGCACCGCCGGACCGGCCTCCCGGTGGACGCCGAGGTCATGGACGAACAGCAGCTGCAACTCGCCCTCGATGCGGGCGTGCACATGCTCCAGATCGGCGCCCGCAATGCCCTGAATTACTCCCTGCTGCGCGCCATCGGCCGCGCGGTGGCCGAGCGGAACACGGTCGTGCTGCTCAAGCGCGGCCTCCACATGGGGCCGCTGAGCGAGTTCATCTCCGCTGCAGAGTACATCGCCGCGTTCGGCAACCCGAACATCATCCTGTGCCCGCGCGGCACCGCGCCGACGCTCGACGGCTATCGCAATCATCCAGACGAAAGCATCACGCCACTGCTAAGGGAAAAAACCTGGGCGCCCGTGGTCGTGGATCCATCGCACTCGGTCGTAAAGGCGTCCTACCTGCCCGCGTGCGCGCTCGCCGCATT
>CALFNJ010000692.1 GCA_937902865.1 uncultured Opitutaceae bacterium | reverse complement strand
GCGCTGCAGGCCGATCCGCATGTCGTCGCGGCCGCGCTCTACGACCTCAACGGCGAGCTCTTCGCCCGTTATCCCGCTTCCCTTCCGCCGGAGCTCTTCCCCTCCGCCGTGGGCGAAACCGGCTACCGCTTCGTCGACAGCTACCTCACCGGCTTCCAGCCCGTGATGCAGCGCGATCACCGGCTCGGCGCGTTGTACCTCAAGTACGATTCCGGCGCGATCCTCCATGAATGGATCTGGGGTTCGGTCCGGCTCGCGCTGGGAGTGATGGCCGTGATCCTCCTCGTCGCCTACCTGATGTCGCGCCTCATGCAGCGGCAGATCTCACAGCCCATCGTCGGGCTGGCGGAAACCGCGAAGGCGATTTCGGACCGAAAGGACTACTCCGTGCGCGCGCCGCTGCTCGGCACTGACGAGCTGGGCAAGCTGACCACGGCGTTCAACCAGATGCTCGATCAGATCGAGCAGCTGAACCGCGAGCAGGAGCAGAAGGTGATCGACCGCACCGCCCAGCTGGCCGCCGCCAACGTCGAGCTCGAGCGCAGTCGTGCCGATACCCGCAGCCTCTTCGATTCGCTCCCCGGACTCTTCCTCGTCCTCACGCCGGAGTTCAACGTGGTCACGGGCAGCGACGCCTACTTCGCCGCCACCATGATCAAGCGCGGGGAAGTCACCGGGCGGAACATGTTCGATATTTTTCCCGACAATCCCGACGACCCCTCGAAGGGAAGCGTCAACGTGCGCGCTTCGCTCGAGCGCGTGCTCCGCACGGGCAAGCCCGACACCATGGCGATCCAGAAGTATGACGTGCGCCGGCCCGACGGCGTTTACGAGGAACGCTACTGGAGCCCCGTCAATACGCCCCTCTCCGACGCGCAGGGCCGGCTCCGCTACATCATCCACCGGGTGGAGGACGTCACGGAATTCATGAAGCAGAAGCGGGAAAAGGCGGCCGGCGGAGCCTCGGAAGACTTCAAGGTGCGGCTCGAGCAGATGGAGGCGGAGATTTACCAAAGTTCGCAGCGGGTGCAGGCGGCCAACGAACAGTTACAGACCGCCAACCGCGAGCTGGAGGCGTTCTCTGATTCCGTCTCCCACGATTTGCGCGGGCCGGTGCGTCACGTCGACGGCTTCACGAGCCTGCTGCAGAAACACGTCGGCTCCTCGC
>CALFNJ010000691.1 GCA_937902865.1 uncultured Opitutaceae bacterium | reverse complement strand
TGCAGCAGTACTATCCGCTGCTCCACACGTTCTCATGGCTCGAGTTTCCGCTCTTTGGCGAGAATCCGCTCGGCTACCATCTCGTGAACATCGGCGTGCACGCGCTCAACGCCGTGCTGCTCTGGCGCCTGCTGCGGCGGCTGCGGGTGCCGGGCGCGGCGTGGGGTGCGGCGATTTTTGCGCTGCATCCCGTGATGGTCGAATCGGTGGCGTGGATCACGGAAATCAAGAACACGCTGTCCGGGATGTTCTGTCTGGCCGCGACCTTGGCCTACCTCCGGTTCGAGGATGATCGCCGCCGTTCCTCTTACGCGCTCGCGTTGGGTCTCTTCACTTGCGCCGTGCTGAGCAAGACCACCACGGCGGTCCTGCCGGGAGTCCTGCTCGTGCTCGCCTGGTGGCGGCGCGGACGGCTCGACTGGCGCCGGGATTGGCTGCCGGTGCTGCCGTTCGTCGCGGTCGGCGCCGTCGATGGAGTCGGCGTGGCGTGGGTCGAATGGAAAGTGATCGGAGCGCAGGGCTCGGACTTCGCCTTCTCGCTCGTGGAACGCGGCCTGATTGCCGGTCGTGCGGCCTGGTTCTACGCGGGGAAAATCGTCTGGCCCGCGGATCTGCTCTTTTTTTATCCGCGCTGGACGATCAGCACCGCGTCATTCGCACAGTGGCTTTATCCGCTGGCCGCGCTGGGCATACTTGCCGGCGGCTGGCTGCTGAGGAAACGCAGCCGGGGACCGCTGGCGGTGGTGCTGCTCTTTGTCGGCACGCTGCTGCCGATCCTGGGTTTTCTGAATGTGTACCTGTTCGTGTTCTCTTTCGTGGCCGATCACCTTCAGTACCTCGGCGGCATCGCGCTCATCGCGGGCCTGGCAGCGGGAGGCACGCTCGTCGGCGGACGGCTGGGTCCGATCGGACGGCAGACGACGGCGGTGGCGCTGGTCGGACTGCTGGCGGTGCTGACGTGGCGGCAATGCCGAATGTATCGCGACGAGGAAATGCTCTATCGCGTGACGTTGGCGCAGAATCCTGACGCCTGGCTCGCGCACGGCAATCTCGGTGGGCTGCTCGTGAAGGCCGGCCGCAACGAGGAGGCCCTCGAGCACCTGGCGATCGCGCGGGGGTTTCATCCGGAGAAGGTCGAGATCAACTACAACCTCGGGCTCGCGCTCCTGCGGTTGCATCGTCCGGCGGAGGCGGCGTTGCGGTTTCAGGATGTCGTGCAGGCAAAGCCGAATGATGTCGAAAGCCTCGGCAACCTGGGCGACGCGCTCGTGCAGCAGAACCGTCTGGCCGAAGCGATTCCCTACTACGAACGGGCGGTGACGCTGCAGCCCGATCTCTCCGGCGTGCAGAACAATCTCGGCAACGCGCTGCTCGCAACCGGCCGGCTCGAGCTGGCGGTCGGCCATTTGGAACAGGCCGTGCGATTGCAGCCGGAGGATGCGGAGGCGCACTACAATCTGGGACTCGTGCTGGCGCATCTCGGGCGGCTGCCCGAGGCGATCGCGCACGACGAGGCGGCGCTGCGGCTGAAGCCCGCCGATGCCGGCGCGCACCTGAATCTCGGCGAGGCGCTGCTGCAGGCGGGGCGCGCCGCGGAAGCGATCCCGCATTTCCGCGAGGCTCTGCGCCTCGATCCGACGATGACGGAGGCGCGGCAAGCCCTCGAGATGGCGCAACGCGGCGCGGCGCGTGGGCCGCTGCGGTAGAGCGGGTCTCCGACCCGCTCGGTCACGGGCATGGCCCTGACAGTGGCTGGCGGCAAAGACAGGCGCGGCTGAGGCCGTGATGTAAGGTGGAACGCGTTGTCCCTAACGCGTTGTGGACGTTGCCGGCATGAAAGGTTGACGGAGCGAACAACGCGTTGGGGACAACGCGTTCCACCTTCGGAAAGGTCGCAGACCTGGCCTACTTTTCCGCCGGCACTTGCGCGCCCGGTTTTGTCTCGGGCTTCTTCAGATATTTCTGGCGGCGCGTGCCGCTGCGGCCCTGGGGCGGGGATCCGCTTGCCGGGATCGCGGTAGGCTTTGCGCCGATAGCTGGGACGCAAGACAGGCGCGGCTGAGGCCGTGCCTGTAAGGTGGAACGCGTTGTCCCTAACGCGTTGTGGACGTTGCCGGCATGAAAGGTTGACGGAGCGAACAACGCGTTAGGGACAACGCGTTCCACCTTCGGAAAGGTCGCAGACCTGGACTACTTTTCCGCTGGCACTTGCGCGTTCGTTTTCGCTTCGGGCTTCTTCAGATATTTCTGGCGGCGCGTGCCGCTGCGGCCCTGGGGCGGGATCCGCTCGCCGGGATCGCGGTAGGGTTTGCGCCGATAGCCGGGACGCGCGGGATCGCTGGCGCAGCGGATCTGGAATTCCTGCATGCGCTGAAAGAGGTCGAGCAGTTGGGTCGGGTCGGAATAGCGGTCGAGACCGGCGCGCTCGAGCGCGACCAGCAACTCGTGCACGGATTCGAGGGTGGAAAGGCAGCCGGCCTGCGGCTGTTGCTTGATCACGTAGCGGCTCGGCGCCGAGGGCGTGAACATGAGGCGCGGCAGCCGCTGCAGAGTCGGACTCAGTTT
>CALFNJ010000690.1 GCA_937902865.1 uncultured Opitutaceae bacterium | reverse complement strand
TCCCAACTTGAAGGCGGTACTGAAGCTCGCGGACCAGGTGGCGCCCAGCGACGCGCTCTTTCGAGGCACTTGGGCGAAGCGTTTGCTGACCCGAGCGGGTGCGACGGACGC
Organism: uncultured Opitutaceae bacterium; assembly: GCA_937902865.1. Lineage (GTDB taxonomy): Bacteria > Verrucomicrobiota > Verrucomicrobiia > Opitutales > Opitutaceae > CAIUWA01. The sequence continues at coordinate 3,931 of CALFNJ010000690.1, read as the reverse complement.
CTGTTGAACGGTGGCGTCGTTGTACAGGCCCTCGGCTTGCAGGGTCAGCGTGTTGGTCGCGTGCCAGGAGAACGACAGCTCGAGGCCGCGGACGCGCGTGCGATCGAGATTGAGCCGTTCCCGGCCGATGCCGCCGGCGGCGAGCGTGCCGAAGAGCGGGAACGTGCCTGGTCCGCGGGCGAGGGTGACGTTGCCGACCGAATCGTGGAGATCGTTCCAGAAACCGGTCACGCCGAACGTGAAGGGTCCCGGCGAGAAATCCGCCCCGAGCTCGGCGGTGGTGACGCGCTCGGTGCGCAGGTCGGGATTGGCCTCGACCACGGTCGAGCCCTGACGGAACGGACGGTAGAGCTCGTTGAGCGTGGGGCGGCGGAAGGCCTGCTGGGCCGCGGCGCGCAGGCGCCATTCCTTGGCCGGCTCCCAGACCAGCCCGGCGCTCGGGCTGAAGGCGTTGCCGTCGCGATCCGCATAATGATCGTCCCGGGAGGCGATGCCGGTGTTGCGATCACTCTCGCGCCGATGCCCGTCGGTCTCGTCCCAGGTATCCAGGCGCGCGCCGAGGGTGCCCCGCAGCTCGGGCGTCAGCCGGTGTTCGTGCAGGGCGAAGAGGCCCGCGACGCCCTGGCGGCCGCCGGCGACGCGTTCACGCGTGTAGGCGCCGGCGGTGTAGGTGAAGTTTTCCCGGGTTTCACCGCGGACGGTGCGGGCATCGACGCCGAGGCTGGTGCGGGAATTGTCGCCGTCGGACCAGGTGCCGGTCCACGCGGCCCCGAACGCGGTCGAAGGCACGCCGTACTGGTCGCTCGCGGGCGTTTCGGCGGTGCGGGTGGCGTTGACCGAGCTGAACGTGCTCGAGAACGACTGATCCTGTCCGTAAACGACCGCGTTCCAGGCAAAGCCCGCCACGGGCTGGCCGGCGAGGGCGGCGGAGATGAAGTGCTCGCGCGAGCCGTTGCGCTGGTAGGGCGTGCCGTTGCCGCGGAATTCCTCGAAGCCACGCGCGGTGATCGTGGCCTCGAGCTTGTCGCCGAGCGGCTGGCGCCAGCGCGCGGCGAGCCAGCGGCTGCGGCTGCCGGCGGCGACATCGATCGGCCCGTGGCGCTCCGGTGCCACGAGTGAAAAACCCTCGGTCGAGAAATCGCGTCCGAGCAGTTGCAGCGTGCCCTTGCCGGCGGATCGCGTGACTTCGAACTCTTCGCTGCGCGTGTCGAAGTCGCCGATGCTCGCCGCGAAGCGCGTGCGCTCACCCTCCGCCGGCGCGGTGAAGAGCTGCACCACGCCGCCGAGCGCGGCGTTGCCCCAGGCGGTGGCACCGCCGCCGCGCACCAGCTCAGCGCGTACCAGGGACTCCCGCGGCACCTTGGTCCAGGCGACCCAGCCACCGAAGGGGTCGTTCAACGGCACGCCATCGAGCAGGATGAGCGAGCGGCTGGCCCCGCTGGGCCCGAGCCCGCGGAGCGAAACGCCCTGCGCGGTGGGATTCGCCGTCAGGCTGTCGCTGCGGCGGAAAAGCGTGAATCCCGGCACCGCCCGCAGCGCATCGTCGAGCATGACGGTCGGCGAGGAGCGGAGATCGTCGCCATCGAGGCTCTTGAGCGAAAACGCCACCTGGTCCGGCGGCTGCGGCGCCCGCCCGGCGGTGACCACCTGGGGCGAGAGCACCACGGTCTGGCCGGACAGGGCGAGGCCGGACGCGAAAATAAGCACAGCGGAAACAAGGGGGCGGATCATGGTGGGGATGAAGACCTTGAACGGACAGGAGAAGGGGTGAGACAGCAGAGACGACGCGCGGGGAAGAACGTGACGGGAGAGACGGGAGAGAGGATGAGATTTTCGATTTTGAATTCTCGATTTTGGATTTCAATCCGGCGGATCTCAGCGGCGGCGAGCCATTCCAATAGGCCGAGAATCGGAGCCTCATCATGCCTTTGGTGCAGGCCTTTTGTGGGGACGGGGAAGGGCAAAGGGCGCTCGGATGAGCCCGATCCTGATTTCCTGAGTTCCAGATAGATAACCCCACATTCGTTGCGCTCTTCGCGGCTTCGCTCGTACCTCTCCAAGCCTCCTTGGGGCGCGATTTAGCTCGGCAAGGCGGCGGGCATTTGGAATGGGTGGTCGCTTCGCGGACAACGCTACCATCCATGGCAATTTGGGAATACAAGGTCATCACGAGCGGCAAGGGCGGCTTCGCCACCCCTGCGCTGCTGGAAAAATTTCTGAACGATCTCGGCAAGGAAGAGTGGGACATCCTCCACTTCCAGACGCAGCCCGACAATCCGCTGGCGTTCAGCGGTGTGGCGCGGCGCACGACGCAGCGGGACTGGACCCTCGAGGACGCCGCCGCCGCGGCCGCCCGGTCCGAGGCCGACAAGCTGCGCGCGGAATTCGAGGCGAAGTTCAAGGGCATCGGTTCTGCCGCGACGTCTGCCGGCGGTGGTGGCTCGTCCTCGGACGACGAAAAGCCCACGACGCTGGCGGGTGAGAAGACCGCCGCGGAAGACGGTTTCCGCCGCGTGCGGGACACCGAGCGCGATCTGGATCCGGACGCGCCGGACGAGGAGGCGAAGGACGAATGGGACATGCTCACCTCCGAGGACGAGCTGCCCACGTTCTTCGACGCCATCCGCCCGCACATGCGCCGCAATCAGCGCGGCCCGGGCATGTCGGTCGGCGTCGAGCACCTCGCCAAGAAATGGGATTTTTCCGAGGAAGATGTGAAGGGCGCGCTCCTCGAGTGCGGCTTCGCCATTCCCGAGGATGAGGACACCCCGCCGGTTTACATCGAATACGAGGGCGACCTTTACTGGCTGAACGTCAATCGTCGCGGTGAACTCTGGCTCAACACCAAGGAAAAGCCGCGCAAGGTGTTTCGCACCGTCCAGGGTCAGCGGGTCACCCCCGAAGCGACCGCGGAAGGCGAGGCTCAGCCGGCCAATCAAGGCGGCGGTGAAGGCCAGCAGGCGCCCGGCGGCAATCGTCTGGAGCGGGACAAATCCCGCGACCGGCAGCAGCAGCAGCAACCGCCTGCGGACGACAAGCCGGCCGAGCCGCTGCCGGCCGGGTCGGCCCTGCTGGACAAGATCCGGCCGATGATGCGCCGCAACCGTCGCGGTCCCGGTGGTTCGGGCAGCACCAGTTTCCTTTCCCGCGGATTGAAGTGCAGCGAGGCGGATCTCATGACGGCTTTCGCCGCGCTCGGGCTCAATCTGCCGGCCTCCGGCGCGAAACCCGTCGAGGTCGAGATCGGCCGTGAAATCTGGTGGCTCAACCAGGATCAGCGCGGCGGCGTCTGGATCAACGGCCAGGAAAAGCGCGAAGGCGCGCCGGCCGCCACCGAGGGCTCGGCTCCGGCGGGCGATGCTTCCGCTCCGGCGAAAGCCGCGGACTTGCCGCTCTCGACCGACCCGACTCCCGCCTCCGCTCCGGCCGAAGCGGCCGCGGCGGCTCCCGCGCCGAACCCTGGCAACATTCTCGCGGCGGTGCGCCTGCTCCTCAAGGAGACCAAGACCGGTGCGGTGGCCGGCAAGCTCGAGCGAGTCGCCGAAGAGCTCGGCAAGTCGCCCGACGACGTCACCGCCACGCTCGTGGCGGCCGGCCTCGTGGTGCCGGAGAAGTCGCGCGAGAAGCCCGTGTTCGTCGAGCACGCCGGCGAAATCTTCTGGTTCAATCGCAACGCAAAGGACGAGCTCTGGCTCAACGCCAAGGCGTCGAAGTTCGCGGATGCCGATGGCGAGAAGAAGCCGGCGCGGCGCCCGCGGGCGCCGAAGAAGGCGGAATAGGGAACGGAATCTCGCGCAGAGGCGCGGCGACGCAGAGGTCGGAAATAGAAAAGTTTTTCCGTCGTCCGCGTCGCTCCATCGGCGACCGGGAGGTCGCCGCCCCATTTTCATCCCTTTGGTCCGCGCAGCGTGCTGCCCCGTTGAATGTTGGA
>CALFNJ010000689.1 GCA_937902865.1 uncultured Opitutaceae bacterium | reverse complement strand
GGCCGAGCCGCGTGCGATTCACGATCCGGTGCAGCGCGAGGACGAGCAGCAGCGTCGCGCCGAGCACGAGCACCTGCGAAAGCGTGATGGTCAGCGCGTACATCGCGCCCCAGGAGGCCAGAATCTCGAGCGCGCGGTCGGTGATGATCTCGGGAAATGATTTCGGATCAGCGCCGAAGATGAGCTGGCCGGCATTCTCCAGCAGCAGCGAGACGCCAATGGCGGTGATGAGCACGATGATCCGCGGGCGGTCGCGCAGCGGCCGGTAGCAGAGACGCTCGATCACGATCCCGGCCAGCGCGCAAATCAGCATCGCGGCGAGCAGCACGAGCGCGACGGCGGTGTAGGAAGGGCCGAGCTTGAAGAGCCGCAGGGTCGCGGGTCCGACGTAGAAGCCCGCGAATGCGCCGAGCATGAAAACGTCGCCGTGCGCGAAATTGATGAACCGCAGCACGCCATAGATCATCGTGTAGCCCAGTGCGATCAGGGCATAGATGCCGCCCTGGGCGAGACCGTTGGCGAGTTGCTGGAGAAATTCGATCACCAGGGCGGTCGGGAAAATGGCGCGGGAACGGGCGGGCGTCAGCCGTGGCCGGGCTCAGGGAGCGACGCTCTGCGTGAATTTGAAGCCGCCGTCGCGGATCGTGAGGATGACCGCCGGCTTCGCGGCGTTGCGCTTCTCGTCGAGGGTGATGTTGCCGGTGACACCAGGATGGTTGCGCGTGGCGGCGATCGCGTCGCGCAGCTTGTCGTTTTCCGTCGTGCCCGCGCGGCGGATCGCCTCGGCGAGGATCATCGCGCTGTCGTAGCCGAGGGCGGCCATGTCGTCCGGCTCCTCCTTATACTTGGCGCGGAATTTCTTGATGAAGTCCTGCACCACCGGGCGCTGGTCGCCGGTGCTGAAGTGGCAGGAGAAGAAGCAGCCGTCGAGGGAGTTGCCCGCAACCTTGAGCAGGGAGTCGCCCATCCAGCCGTCGCCGCCGAGCAGCGGCATCTTCAGCCCGAGCAGGCGGGCCTGCTTGCCGATGAGCGCGACCTCGGCGTAGTAGCCCGGGACGAAGATCGCGTCGGGCTGCGCGGCCTTGAGCGACGTGAGCTGTGGTTTGAAGTCCTTGTCGCCCGACGAGTATTTCTGCTCCCGCACGATCTCGCCGCCGTTTTCCTTGAAGTACTTCACGAAGAACTCCGCGAGGCCGACGGAGTAGTCCTGCTTCACGTCGGTGAGCAGCGCCACCTTCTTCCAGCCGTGGGCGAGGGCGAACTTCGCCATCACGGTGCCCTGGAAAGGATCGATGAAGCAGACCCGGAAGATGTAGTCGCCGGTCTCCGTGACCTTGGGATTGGTCGAGGCGGGGGAGATCATCGGAATCTGGTTCTGCTGGCAGATCGGCGCGGCCTCGAGCGACTTGGAGGACGCGACCTCGCCGAGCACGGCGACCACGTGATCCTGCGCGATGAGCTTCTGGACGATCGTCGCGGGCTGGCCGGCGAGCGACTGGTCATCCTCGGTGATGAGTTGCAGCTGGCGGCCCAGGACGCCGCCAGCGGCGTTGACATCATCGATCGCGAGCTGCGTGCCGCGATGGGATTGCTGGCCGAAGCTGGCGTTGCCGCCGGTGAGCGAGGCGAATTCCCCGACCTTGATCTTTTCCTGGGCGAAGGCCGAAGCGGCGAGAACCGAGGCGAACAAAACCGGAAGCGGGAGGAAGCGCAGGAAGGACTTCATGGGGAAATCGGGTTCGGGGGTGGGAATCAGTCGGAGCAAGCCAAGCAAGGTGAGCGCAGTGGCGTTTTTCAACCCATCTGTACGGGCGGCAGACCAGAATACAGCAGGAGACGTTCCGTGGAGAAAAATGAGACGGAAGCAGGAAAAATTGGGAATGAGTAAGGCAGCCGATCCATCGAACCGGTTTCGCACAGAGGCACGGAGGACACAGAGATCGGACCGGCTCGCCCTCTGTGCGCTCTGTGTCTCTGTGCGAGACCGGTTTGAAAAGATCGATGGTCCCGGAGTAGTGATCGGCTTTGCCAGTCTTCTGACTTTGATCTGATTGCATTCAGCTGGAGCGGACCCTTCTATCGCGGGCCGTGAACACCTTCGACCGTCACCTCCTGCGCGAATGGCTCCAGATCCTGGGGCTGGTCCTGCTGGCGACGCTGGGGCTGCTGCTGGTGCAGGTGATGTACGATGAATTCCGCACGGTGCGGGACCTCGGGGCGCGCGGGATCGACATCTGGATGTATTTCCTTGTGACGATGCCGAGCTTCTTCGCGGTGGTGCTGCCGCTCGCCTTGCTCGTGTCGCTGATGCTCGTGCTGGGCCAGTTGCATCGCGCCAACGAATTCACGGCGATGCGCGCGGCGGGGGTTGGTTTTTTCCGCCTGACCCGCCCGCTGTGGATTGTCGGCGTCCTCTGCTGCGGGCTGACCTGGTGGCTGAATACCACGGTGGTGCCCTGGTCGGTGGAGGAAAAAGGCTTTCTCCACGACAGCTTCCAGTTTCGCGCGCAGGGGCAGCTTGCGCCCGACCGCCGTCTCGCGGTCAACAGCGTGACCTTCGACAATCGCGAGGCGAATCGGATGTGGTTCATCAATCGCTACAGCCGGTCCACCCGCACGGCTTATGGCGTCACCGTGTCGGTGCTCGATCGCGCCCGCCGCGAAACCACCCGCATCACCGCCGCCGAGGGAGCGCGCGATGACGCCCGCGGCGGCTGGGTGTTCCGCAACGGCCAGGAGTTCGATTTCGATCCGGAGACCGGCGACGTGGTGCATCCGCGGCCCTTCCAAGAAAGATACTATCCGCAATTCCATGAGGACCCCGCCCTCATGCTGCTGATCGACCGGCGGGCGATCGACCTGTCGTTTTTCGAGCTGCAGCGCATCCGCGCCTACTACGAGACGGACAACAATCCCAAGGGCGTGACCTATGCGGTGCGCTATTTCGGCCTGCTGGCCGACACGCTCAGTCCGCTCATCGTCATCGCCATCGCGATTCCCTTTGCGATGTCCGGTGTCCGGGTGAATCCGGCGGTCGGCGCCTCGAAGTCGATCGGCCTGTTTGCCCTGCAGTACATCCTGACCGTGCTCGCGAGCTCGGTGGCGACGAAGCAACTGCTCCCGCCCGATATCGCCGCCTGGCTGCCGAACGCCGGCATGGCGATTTTGGCCGGGTGGTTTCTCCTGCGGCTGAGGTAACGCAGTCTGCAGATTCGGCGGATCGCAAGGTAGGGTCGGGCGGCCCGCCCGTCCGCTGCGGCTCCGTCCACCCTCGATCCCAATCTCCGGGGTTTCACCACAAAGGCACAAAAGCACGAAGCCGATTGGTCGGAAAGGTGGGGCGCGTTGTCCCCAACGCGCCGTAACCGTCATCCGCGTTACACGAATGGCAGAACCAAACCGGCGCGTTAGGGATAACGCGCCCCACCCCGAGCCCGAACGGGCGGCCACCCGTCTGGGATTGGTTTTTAACAAGAGAAATACCGAGGAGGATCCGAGTTCGGAATCCGATCTCGGTTCGTCTCCGTATTCCTCCTGTTAAAAATGGATCGAGCTCGAGAGCTTGACCGAGTCAATCCGGACGGGCGGGCCGCCCGTCCCTACCTTAAGACATCAGGGCAACGCGTGGAGCCGGTGCCAGACACCGTTGTCGGGCCAGAGGACGATGGCCCAGACGACGATGCAGTTCACATAGCTGAGGAAGACGGCGGCGCTGGCCATGTCCTTGATGCGCTTGGCCAGCGGATGCATCTCCGGCCGGAGGTAATCGATGATGCCCTCGATGGCGGAATTGAGCAGCTCGACGATCAGGATGAGGATGAGCGAGGCGATCATCACCGCGGTCGAGATGGCGTTGACCGGTAGGATGACGGCCAGTGGCACGAGGCAGACGGCGAAGAGGAGGTCCTCGCGAAAGGAGGGCTCGTGCCGGAAAGCGGCGGCGAAGCCCTCGATGGCGAAGCGTACCGAGGCGATGAAATTCCGGAAGCTGCGGCGCTTCACGGCGTGGCCCGGAGAGTCGACTGGGGAGGTCATGGAGAAAGGCGGAAAGAGGAAGGAAGAATTAAGAACCCGAACAGACCGGAGCCTGCGCAGAAGCGCGGAGCAGGAAAAGTTGTGGGCCGCTCGATGACAATGGAGGCGCGGTTGGACGTCCGAGACGGGCAAGACCGCTCGGCGCGACATGAAGCTGGCGGCGATGTTCCGCTGAAAATCTTCACCGGCAAGCCAACCGTTTTAAACTTTTTCAACGCGAGCGCGTCGTAACTGTTGTCATGAAAACCATCCTTCTCGCACTTTCGCTGGCGGCAGCCGGGGTCGGTTCGGCGCACGCGCAGCTGTTTCAGCCGGTCATCACGCGCGACACCGTTCTCGGAGCGGTAGCGGGGGCCTTGATCGGCGGCCACAATCATGATCGCTGGGCCGAAGGCGCCGTGATCGGCGCGGCCACCGGCGCCCTCGTTGGAGCCACGGTCGACCAGCCGCGGACGGTCGTCTACAGCCAGCCGCCCGTGGCGGTGGCGCCGGCGCCGGTCGTGGTGACCTCGGCTCCGCCGGCCCAGGTGGTGTATGTCGAGCAGGCTCCGCCGGTCCGCGTGGTGCGGGTCGTCCAGCCCGCCCCGGTGGTTTACTACGCGCCGGCACCGGTCGTGGTGGTCGCGCCCACCCGCTACTATGTTTCTCCGCGTTACGGCTACGGCTATGGTTACGGCTACCGCGGCCGCGGTTACCGCTGAGCGGATTTCTCCCTTCCAGCTGGCAGATCGAAGCACCATCCCGCCACGATTCAGTTCGTGGCGGGTTTAATTTTTCCGCCGGGCAGACGCCCGGCGGAATTTTCGATTTTGGATTCTCGATTCTCGATTTCCGAGCAAACGAGCAGTCGGACCGGGTAAATTCAGAAGCCAGGAAACCAGAAATCGAACAGCCAGGCTTCTCCGCTTCCGATTTATCCGAAGGTCCAGGCGGTAGTCGGATGATGCGATTGTCGGAGCCATCGGATTTCCGGCGCGCTCGAAATCGAAAATCGAGAATCCAAAATCGAAAATCGGCCGCGCGCTCGCGCGGCTAGGCCCAATTGTAATTGAAGCTGATGCTGATCCGCTCGGCGGCGACGCGGTTGGCGGTCACTTCGTGGCGCAGCCAACTCTCGAAGAGGATCACATGGCCGGCTTCCGCGGGATACACGATATGCGGACGGTTG
>CALFNJ010000688.1 GCA_937902865.1 uncultured Opitutaceae bacterium | reverse complement strand
CGGCGAGAAGCTGGTGGCGATCCTGCCGGTCCCGCGCGTCCTGCCCCGCCTTGTCCGCATCGATCCCGCGCCCGGCGGCGAGCAGCGGTACATTTTTCTCACGGAAATCATCAAGCTCTGCGCCGACGCGGTGTTTCCCGGCTACCGGCTGACGGCCGCCCATGCCTTCCGGGTCACGCGGAACAGCGACCTCTACATCGACGAGGAAGAAGCGGAGAACCTGCTGAAGAAGATCGAGGAAGAGCTGCGCAATTTGCGCCGCGGATCGGCGGTGCGCCTCGAGATCGAGGAAGGCGTGAGCGACACGATCTTCGACGTCCTCTGCGACAATCTCAGCCTCTCACACGAATACGTGTTTCGCTTCAAGGGACCGCTGAATCTGCTCCGCTTGATGAGCCTGGCCGAGATCGACCGGCCCGACCTGAAGTACCCTTCGTTCACCCCGGTCAACGCCTCGCCGCTGCGGCACCCCGAACAGGTGTTCGAGATTCTGCGCTCGCAGGACGTGCTGCTGCATCATCCCTACGACTCGTTCACCCCGGTGGTCGAGTTCGTCGAGCATGCGGCGCGCGATCCCCAGGTGTTCGCGATCAAGCAGACGCTCTACCGCACCAGCGGCGACTCGCCGATCGTCCGGGCCCTGATCGAGGCCTCCCGCAACGGCAAGCAGGTCACCGCGCTGGTGGAGCTGAAGGCGCGTTTCGACGAGGCCAACAACATCCAGTGGGCCCGCCAGCTGGAGGAAGCGGGGGTGCACGTCGTCTACGGCCTCATCGGCCACAAGACCCACTGCAAACTCTGCCTCGTCGTGCGGCGCGAGGCCCAGGGCATGCGGCACTACGCGCATCTCGGCACCGGCAATTACAATCCCCGTACGGCCAAGCTGTACACCGACCTGAGCTATTTCACTTCGCGGGAAGCCATCACGGCCGACATGGCGCTGCTGTTCAATTCACTCACGGGCTTCAGCCGCGAGCCGCGCTTCTCCCACCTGCTGGTGGCTCCGTTCAACCTGCACCAGCGCATCCAGGAGCTGATCATCGGCGAGACCGAACGGGCCGCCGCCGGGAAGCCGGCGCGCATCCTCGCGAAGATGAACTCCCTCGTGGACAAGACCACGATGGACAATCTCTACGCCGCCTCGCAGGCGGGCGTGCAGATCGACCTCATTGTCCGCGGCATCTGCTGTCTCGTGCCGGGCGTGAAAGGCCTGAGCGAAAACATCCGCGTGCGCAGCCTCGTCGGCCGCTTCCTGGAACACGCCAGGTCGTTCTATTTCGAGAATCACGGCGGCTCGCCGATCATCCTCGCCGGCAGCGCCGACTGGATGGCGCGGAATTTCTTCCGTCGCGTGGAAGTGCTCTTCCCCATCGAGGATCCGATCCTGCGCCGCTGGATCACGGACGAACTCTTCGCGATGGAGCTGCAGGACAACGTGAACGCCCGCGTGCTCCACGCCAACGGCGCCTACCTTCCCCGCCCCCACGCCGCGGACGAGCCGGCATTTTCGGTCCACGACTACTTCACCGCTGCTGCGGCCCAGCGGGCGCGGGCGGCGGTCTAGCGAAACCGATTCCCGGGATCGATCGGCCGGAAAAGATCCCCGGCCAGCCGAATTTTCCTTCGGCATCTTCGACCGCGCTCCTGGCGAGATTTTCTGTCCGGTTGCAGGCATCGTGGGTATAACATGGCGTGCCTACCGACGCGGACCTCCTTCAGCGCTACGTCGAGAAGCGCTGTGACGACGCGTTTGCCGAACTTGTCAGCCGTCATTTCAACGTGATCTATCGCGCGGCGCGGCGGCAGGTCGGCGATGAACACAAGGCCAGGGATGTCACGCAGATCGTGTTTACGCAGCTTGCCCGTCAGGCCCGCTCTCTGCTGGGCCGACCCGTATTGCTGAGCTGGCTTTACACGACGACCCATTTCACCGCATCGAAACTGCGGCGCGACGACCGCCGACGCGAACATCGCGAAAACGAGGCCGATTGCATGCATGAAATCACCGTGGAAGCGGCCGGCAGCCGCGACACCAGCGCCCTGGCTGCCGTTCTTGACGAAGCGATGCAGGACCTGAGGGAAAAGGACCGGGAAGCGATCTTGCTGCGATTTTTTCAAGATCTCTCCTTCAACGATCTCGCTCACCGACTCAGCCTCTCCGAGGAAGCGTCTCGCAAACGCGTGGTTCGCGCGCTTGCACGACTGGAATCGGCGCTGAGCAAACGAGGAATCACTTCAACCGCCATGGCGCTTTCCGTGACGCAGGCCACCGAGGCAGCCCAGGCGATCCCCTCCGGCCTGAGCGCCGCTGTCGCGCAAGCTGCGCTGGCTGCCACGGCCACGGCCGTCGCTCCCGCTGCGACGGGTATGGCGGTCGCCACTTTTATGAGCACAAAATCAATCCTGGGCGGAGCATTGGCCGTCGCGGCCCTCGTCGGTTTTTATTACCAAAGCCGGGAGGTGCGCACACTCCGCGCGGAGGTCGTCGGGCTGGAGCAGAGAAACACGCGCCTGGCCTCCCAATATCGCCTCGAAACAAATGCTCAAAGCACTCGCCAACGAGAGGCCGATGAGGCGCGACAGGCGGAAAAATTATCCGCTTCCACCGACCCTGCCGATGCTCCGGGCGCAAAATATCGCGCCAAATTGGATCTTCTAAAAAGATATCTGGGGCAATTTCCGGAAACTAACATACCCGAACTCAGTTTCCTCCAGCCCCAGGATTGGCTGAAAGTCGCCTCTGATTTCCCACTGAATGATGAGGAAAATATCCGCCAGGCGCTCGCCGAGCTGCGTCTGAGCGCCAAAAAGCGGCTGGGGCCGTCGCTCGCGAACGCCTGGAAAGGCTTTGCCGCAGCGAATGACCAGATGATGCCGACCGATCCCGGTCAGCTCGCCGCTTTCTCCCATCCTCCGATCTCCGCTGAAATTCTCTCTCGATACAAAATCATCACGGTCGGCCCAATTCCTGGCGGAGGAAATCCGCCGATGCTGATCGAACAGCCTCGGGCGGATGACACTTACGACAATACCTTAAAAATCGGGCCGGATGGGAGTTGGGGTTGGATCGGCTACGATCACAAGCTCGACCCCCTCGATCGAGAATTTGCGCGGCAGATAGCCGCAGCGGGTGAGCGCTGGCAAGCCGCTCACCCCGGCCAAAACCATCCCGCCACCCGGGCGGAGGCGGCGGCGTACGTCGATCCAGCAACCGACCAAGAGCGTCTGCAGAACTGGATCAAAACCGGCCGGATCGAAAGGCCGTAACTGGGGACAAATCGATTCGCTCACCCCCGGCCAAACGGACGAAACTGGCGGAGAGGGTGGGATTCGAACCCACGGTACCCTTTCGGGCACGCCTGATTTCGAGTCAGGTACGATAGACCACTCTGCCACCTCTCCGGCGTGAGGGCGGGAACGTAGGCCACCGGAGGGAAAACGGAAGCCGAAAGTTCCCGCGCTTGTTCAAACGTTTTCGTCCTCTCCTCGCCGGGCGACGTCCTTCTGGTTGGCGGGGAGATGGTGAGGAAAGAAAATGTAGTAATTCATCAGCCACCAGCTCCGGGAAGAGCGGTAGAAGAGCGCGGGAAAAACGATCGAGCCGAGACCCGCCAGAACCACCGCGAGCGTCACTCCCATCACCTTGTAATAGGCCAGCAGCATGACTGGCGTGAGAAAGCAGACCAGGGTGACGCCGTAGTTCAGCGACATCGATCCGAGGAAAAAGCCCTCGTCGCGCTCGATCTTGAGGCCGCAGACGGGGCAGGCCTTGTTGACCTCGAAAAACGTCCCCGCCTTGAACAACGTGCGGCCACCGCAATTGGGGCAGCGGTTGGCCAGTCCGCGCGCGGCGATCTGGACGCGTGTGATCTTCATGGGGGAAAATGAAAAAGGCGCTTCACGACCCGTGTGCGAAGCGCCTCAAAAGAAAGAAACAACGGCGATCAGGTGCCGAGTTGGTAGCGCGTGAAGCGGCGGATCTGGATATTCTCGCCGATCTTGGAGATCTTTTCCGCGAGCATTTCCTTCACCGTCTTCTCCGGCAGCTTGACGAACGGCTGATCGAGCAGGCACACGGTCGAGTAGTGCTTGTCGAGCTTGCCCTCGACGATCTTCTGCACCGCCGCCGGCGGCTTGCCCTGCACCTGCGCCGCGGCGATGTCGCGCTCCTTGGCCAGTTCGGCCTCGGGCACTTCCTCGCGCGTGACGTAGAGCGGATTGGCCGCGGCGATCTGCAGGCACACATCCCGGCAGAACGCCTTGAACTCCTCATTGCGGGCGACGAAATCCGTCTCGCAATTCACTTCGAGGAGAACGCCGACTTTGCCGCCGACGTGGATGTAGCTCTCGATCAGCCCTTCCTTCGTGGCGCGCGAAGCCAGCTTGTCGATCTTGCTGCCGAGCTTCTTGCGGAGGATCGTGATCGCCTCCTCCGTGTTGCCGTTGGACTCGGTGAGAGCCTTTTTGCAGTCGAGCAGACCGGCGCCGGTTTTTTCGCGCAGGTCGCTGACCATTTGAGCGGTAATGACGGTACTCATCAAAATAGGAAGATAGGTTGGGATTATTCCGCCTTCACCGGGGCCTTCTTGGCCCGGACCGGCTTCTTCTTGGCGGCAGCTTCCGTCTCGCCCTCGGCGGCGGCGCCGGCAGGCGATTCAACCTTGGAGAGATCGGCATCTTCCTCGATACCGGCAGCGGCGGCCGCGGCGGCGGTCACGGCCTTGAAGTCAGCCTGGGCTTTCGCCGTGCGACGGCTGTCACGCTGGCCCAATCCATTCTGCACGGCGGCCACGACAGCCTCGACAATGATACGGACGGATTTGACGGCGTCGTCATTGCCCGGGATCGGATACTTCAGGGTGCTCGGATCGGAGTTGGTATCGACCAGACCGATCGTGGGAATGTTGCAGCGATTGCCCTCGGCAACGGCGATCTCCTCGTGATTGACGTCGACCACGAACATCGCGGACGGCAGATCGCCCATGTCGGCGATGCCATTGAAATTGCGCTGCATGCGGCCCATCTCGCGTTTGATCGCGGCGACCTCCTTGGAGGGCAGCTTGTCCATGTCGCAGCTGGTCTCCATCTGCTGGTACTTCTTGTACTTCGCGAGCGAGCGCTTGACGGTCTGGTAATTGGTCAACGTGCCGGCGAGCCAGCGGTCCACGCAGTACGGCATGTTGGTCGAGGTCGCGGCCTCGCGCAC
>CALFNJ010000687.1 GCA_937902865.1 uncultured Opitutaceae bacterium | reverse complement strand
AAACGCGCTGTCGTATTCGTCGCCTTCGATCACGAACGGATCCTGCGCCGCTCCGAGATGGCTGCCTTGCGGCGGATCCTGCGGCACGCCGCCGATGAGAAAACCCGGATCGCGGCCGTTCTCCCGCAGGAGGAACGCCGCCAGCGCCGTCGTCGTCGTCTTTCCGTGCGTGCCGCAGATGACGATGTTCCGGCGCTCCTTCAGGACGAAGTCATGCAGCGCCTGCGGCAGCGACAGGAAGGGATGCGCCCGGTGCTCGAGCAGCCACTCCACCTCGGGATTGCCCCGCGACATCGCGTTGCCGACCACGACCACCACGTCGCGCATCTGCGCCAGCCGCGCCGCATCGTAACCCGGAAGCACCTCGATGCCCGCGTTCGCGAGCACCGTGCTCATCGGCGGATAGACGTTGGCATCCGACCCGAGCACCTCGAAACCCCGCGAGCGCAGCAATAGTGCCGCGTTGCCCATCGCCGTCCCGCAGATGCCCATGAAATAAATCCGCATGGCTCCCTTGTTGCCCCGCCCGTCCGGCAAATCCACCCGAATCTTTTCCCACCGCGGACGTGGCGGGAACGTTCAACCTCCAACGTTCAACGTTGAACGTCCAACGCTCGGACCAAGGCGACATGGCCTTATAAGGTAGGGCGAACCGTCCCGGTGAGCCGCGGCTCGGCGGGGACGCCTCGCCCTACCTTTCAGACACACTCTCTTCCCACCGAGTCCGGCCTTGCACGTTCAACGTTGAACGTTGGACGTTGAACGTTCCGCCGGCCGCGCCGGCGGTGCCGGCGTTCTCGGCGGCGCCATCCAGCTGGCAAGGCGCTGATACTCGAGATTGAGGTCGACCCGCAGCTCGTCGTAGCGCGACTGGTCGTAATCTGTCTGCAGGGCATCGCGCCGAGTCTTGAACTCGTCGAGCTTCGCCTGCGTGGCCGTCCTGTGCGCTGCGTCGTCGTCTTTGGCCAGCAGCGCGTCGAAACGGGAGATCACGCCATCGAGCACATCCAGCGACGCCTTCCGCTCCGCGGTGACCGCCGGTGTCGCACCTGCCTCTCCTGCCCCCAGCACGGAGGTCGAGACCAGCGTCAGCACCAGCAATGCTCCCACCAGTCCCCGACGCCCCATCCGCCGCTTCGCACCAAGGCCGAACCGGCTCTGTTTCCGAGCGCTGGACGTTGAATGTTGCACGTTGAACGTTGGATGTTGGACGTTGAAGAGCTCGCCGCTCGCTCAGGCCATTTCCAGGCCGCGCATCGTCCCGCTGGATGACGCGAATTTGTCCTGCTCGATCCCCATCCGCTGCAGCATCGAGACGAAGAGGTTCGGCAATGGATAATTCCGCTCACGATCGAAGCCGAGATGCTGACCGTGGCGGAAGCCGCCGCCGGCGAAGATCACCGGCATGTTGGTGCAGACGTGCGCGTTCGCATCGCCGAGGTTCGAGCCGTAGAGCACCATCGTGCGATCAAGCAGCGTCGCGCCGCTTTCATTCACGCCTTTCAGCTCCGCATAGAGGCCGGCGAGCAGCTTCATGTGCGCGAGATCGAGCGCCTTCAGCTGCGCGAGTTTCTCGGGCGATTTTCCGTGGTGCGAGAGGTTGTGGTAGCTTTCCGTGATGCCGATTTCCGTGATGCCCTCGACCGCCGGCGTGGACGCGCTGTCGAGCATCAGCGTGATCGCCCGCGTCGAATCCGTCTGGAACGCCAGCTGCGCGAGGTCGTACATCAGCTTCACCTTGGCCATGTAGGCCGCCGGGCTCGCCGGATCGACCGGCACCGGCACGTGCACCACCGGCTTCGGTTTGGTTTCCCAGCCCTGCGACACCTGCAGGCGGTGCTCGAGATCACGGACGCTCGTGAAATACTGGTCCAGTCGCTCGCGGTCGTTCGCCCCGACGTCGCGCTGCAGGTTCTTCGCCTGCTGCGCGACCGCGTCGAGGATGCTGCGGCCGGTGTCGAGCTTTTCGACCTGCGCGTCCACCTCCGCCTGCGTCCCCTGCAGGAACAGCTGCTTGAACACCTCCGACGCCTTGTCCTCCGGCGGAATCGCCACGCCCGTCCCCGTGCAGGAAAGGCTCCGGCTGCGGGTGTTGACCGAAAGCGTCAGCGAGGGAAACCGCGTGAGCGTGCCGAGATGCTCCGCGATCTGCTGGTCGAGCGAGATGGTGTTGTGGAAGGAGCCGCTGCCCGGATGCGGCGCCGCGGTCAGGAAGCAGACGTCCGCCGGATGGCCGCTGTCGACCGAGGGATGCGACACGCCGCTGAACACCGTGAAATCGTTCCGGTGGGCCTGCAGCAGTTGGAGGTAGTTCGAGGCCTTGTAGTCCCGGCCCGAGCCCTCGGGAAAAAAGTCCCGCGCCAGCAGGCCGAGGTTGTTGCAGACCGCGAACATCCGCCGCGGCTGCGCGTCCGGCGCGAGCGGCGAGGACGCGGTCGCACCGCGCACGAAGGACGGCAGCATCGAGTCGAGCAGCGGCAGCGCCAGCGCAATGCCGGTGCCCTGCAGAAACCGCCGCCGCGACATCGGCCGGCGGGTGGCGACAAACGGAGCGCGATGATCGTTCATGGGAGAAAATTTCGAATTCATATGAGGCGGGTTACCGGCATTTCACCACCGAGGCACAGAGACACGGAGTGAGATCTCAGGATTTGGCGTTTGAAAATTGGGATTTGGGTTTTCCGATCGCTCTGTGTCTCCGTGTCTCTGTGGTGAAATGCCGGGATCGATCGGCTTTATTTATTGAGGAAGAGATCACTTTGGATGACGCCGTCGACGAGGCTGCGCACGCCGTAGTCCGTCGGGCGGGCGCCGGCCACGATCTGCTCGATCGCGGCGCGGTCGCTGAAACGCACGGGCGCACCCGTGGCATAGACCACGAGTTGCCGCGCGAGGTTGCGCGCGATCTGCGGCTCGTCCGCCAGCAGGAGTTTTTTCAGGTCGCGGACGTCCTGGAAGCTCCGGCCGTCGTCCAGTTGTCCGCTCGCGTCCACCGGCTGGGCATAGTGAAAGGCGAAGGGCCAGCCGTTCTTGCCGAAGCCGGGCTCGACGACGCCGTCCTCCGATGTGGCGCGGTAGCGGTCGCGCCACGCGCCCATCACGTCGAAATTTTCGAGCGCGAAACCCGGCGGGTCGATCCGGCTGTGACACGCGGCGCAGGTCTTGTCCGCGCGGTGCTTGGCGAGCTGCTCGCGGATCGTCACCGCGCCCCGGATGTCCGGCTCCACCGCCGGCACGGAGGGCGGCGGTGGTGGAATATCCATGCCCATGATCCGTTCGCGGACCCACTTGCCGCGGAGCACGGGCGACGTGGTCGTGCCGTTCGCGGTGACCTTGAGCACGATCGCCTCGGTCATGAAGCCGCCGCGCGGGCTGTCCGGCGGGAGCGTCACGCGCCGCATCGCCACGCCTTCGACGCCGGGAATGCCGTAGTGCGTCGCAAGCCGGTCGTTGAGGAAGGTGTGATCGGAGGCGACGATGTTGCGCGCCGGCAGGTTGCGCTCGAGCATCTCGGCGAAGGAGAGCTGGCTCTCCGCCATCGCCGACTCCACGAGGTAATCGTCGATGTAGTAGTCGCTGTAGAGCGTGGTCGAAGGCGAGGTGTCGTTCACCTTCCGCAGATCGAGCCAGTAATCGAGGAAGGCCTCGACGAACCGCCGGGAACGCGGATCCGTCAGCATCCGGTTCGCCTGCGCCCGCAGGACTTCCGGCCGGTGCAGCTGACCGCGCTCCGCGAGCTCGCGCAGCGCCGGGTCCGGGTCGGAATTCCACAGGAACAGGGCCAGCCGCGTCGCCAGCGCGAAATCGTCGAGCCGGCCGGGTTTCTCGTGCAGGAAGACATAGCCGGGCGACGCCAGCACCGCCGTGTAGCCCGCCAGCATGGAGGCGGCGAAGCCGTGACCGGCGTCCATCTGCTGCCGGATCACGCCCAGGAAGAGCTGCACGTCGTCGTTCCGCACCGGCTCGCGGTAGGCGCGCTGCATGAAGCTGCGCAGGAGCCGCTCCGCATCCTCCCGCGGATGAGCCGTGACCACATCGACGAGGACCGTGCTCATCGCTCCGTTGCGGCCGCCGCGCGCGCCGTTGAAGCCAAAACCGCCGCCACCACGCCCGCCGTTCGGAGCGGGCGGCGTCGGATCAAGCACTTCAATGGAAACGCCCGGTTGACCGGCCTCCACCTTCTTCATCGGCAGGTCGCCAAACAGCAGCTGGTAGCCCGGCGCGGACGGCTGATCGTAGAGCGGGCCCTCGACTTCCATCCAGCGGAAGGCGACGCCCGGCATGCCATCGCGCTGCGCGAGCGGATTGGTGTAGCCGTCGGGAATGCCGGTTGGACGCGAGCGGAAGAAGCGCACGGCGTCGGTCGCGATCACGTCGTTCGCCACGAGCCAGACGTCGTTGAGCGTGCTCACGCTTGGCTCGGGCGTGATGTCGAACTCCCCCACCCGGCGGTTCAGTGTGCCGCCCTTGGCGTAGATCGCGATCGGCTCGTAACGCCGGCCCGGGGAAATATCCGCGAAGTTGGGCCGGTGCCACTCGGGCGGGAGCACGGCGATTGCCTGGGGATCGCCGCCTTTCGGCGTCTTGCCGATGAACGAGACCGTCGGCTTCCGCGTCCCGCCAGGACCGACCCATACCGTGTAGCCGCTGAAGCTCAGCCGATAGCGGCCGGCGACCGGCGCGCGGAACGCGCCCCAGGTCGAGCCGAAGCCGGTGGAATAGTTGCTCGCCGTCCAGCCCATCGCTTCGAGCTCCCGCGTCGCAGGATCGGCGGCGCCGACCGTCATCGGCGCCTTGCCCTGCCAGACGTCGGGCTGCGCCTTCGTGCCGAGCACCGGAAATTTCTGGCGGTCCGGATTGCCGTCGTCGCCGCCGCCGCGGACCGTGAAGCTCTCGCGCGCGTAGTAGCGCTTCGTCGTGGTCGGCGGTCGCACGAACTGCGCGCTCATCGCCTGGCGCAGCGCATAGTCGGCCGCACTCATGTAGCGCGCCATGTGCACGTAGGAGACGTCGAGCGCCTGGCTGACCTTGTTGAAGCGGAAGGCCTCGCCGTCCTCCGGCATCTGGTCCTTCACCTGCAGCCACGGCGCCTGCAGCAGGTCGCGCAACGCGTTCTCGTATTCGGTGCGGTTGAGCCGGCGCTCCGTCGCCCGCCCCTGCCGCACGGTCAGATCCCGCTCGTAGGAGGTGAGCGACGTCGTCACCCCGCGCAGGAAAGTCTGCAGCTCCGCCGCGTCCGGCCGCTTCTTCCCCTTCGGCGGCATCTCGCCCGCCTCGAGCCGGTCGTGAACCTTCACCCAGGTGAGAAAATTCGCGGGATCCGCGGGCGTGTAGGCGAGCGTTGTAAGGTCCAAACCGGCCTCGAGATCGATGTCGTTGTGGCAGTTCGCGCAGTATTTCTCGATGAAGGCCGGCGAGCCTTCGAAGATCGGCGCCGCCGCGGCGCGCAGCACCGGGGTGAAGGCCGGGAGGCAGAGAGAAATCGCCGCGACCGCGAATCCGATCGCGCCGCCGCTGTTCTCAGTGGGTGCACGCCGGAGGGACGCCGGCAAAAGGGGGGAAGACCAAGGCATGACTTCGGTTGGGGGTGAGTCCGGAAGTTCGCCCCAAACTAAGCGTGCCTTTCCGCCACCCCGCAACGGAAGAATTCATTTCCGCCACATCGTCTGATGTATCTGCCTGCAGACTTGGAAATTCATTGGCCGCAAAAAGGCGCAGAACCCGCAAAAACGATCCGCCAAATTCCCTTTTTGCGTTCTTCTGCGCCTCTTCGCGGCCAATGCCTCGGCTCTCGTCCCTGTTACTTGGTACCTGTTACTTTCCCGCTAGCAGATTCGCGTCTCGAGCGAGCACCCATTTGCCGTCCTGCTTTTTCAGCACCGACAGCGTGTGTCCGGAGCGCGTGATCGTCGCCGCTCCGCCCGGTGGCGTCACTGTGACGCTCAGCTTCGTCCACATGAAGGCCCAGTCGCCCAGGACCTTGATCTCCTGAATCTCGCTCGTGCCGTCGAACTTCGGCCCATTCGGTTGTGCCTGCGCCCGCGCCGCCGCGGCGAAATCCGCCTTCCGCATCGGCGGCTGGCCGGGCTGCAGGAAAACGACGTCCTCCGACATCAGCTGCAGCACGCGCTCCACGTCACCCGCCTTGCTCGCCGCCATCCAAGTCGAGATCAGATTCCGGATTTCCTGTTCGTCGTGAGTCATGCGGTAAAAAACATCGCAATCTTCAGAAGGTGTCACGCGCAGCCGCGAAGCGAACAAAAGCAAAAACCATTTCTTATCTGGAACTCAGGAAATCAGGAACAGGCGGTCGAACGATTTCACTCTTCGGTCTCAATCCTCGCCCTCCCTTCCCCTCTGAGTCCTCCGTGTTAAAAATCCCGATTTCCGACTCCCGATCTCCGATTCCTGATTTCCTGAGTTCCAGATAAGAAACAAGAAACCAAACACCAATACCTCCCACCTACCCGAGATTCACCGGATCCACATCCAGCACCTGCGTCATGTCATCCGGCCAGGCGAAGGCGGCGCGCAGTTCGGCGAGGCGCGGCACGATCCGCGTCGGCGAGGCGCAGAAATACCAGAGCTGCCAGCGGTATTCGTCCTTCATCTTCTCGATCGGAGACGGCGACGGGCCGCGCAGCTCCACGCGATCCCCGAATTCCTTCTCGACGACTTTCGCCCACTGCTCCGCGAAGAACTGCAGTTTCTCCGGATTCGGCCCGCGGAACAGGTGATGGATCAGATGGCGGTACGGCGGGTAATGAAACTCCTGCCGCAGCTTCAGCTCCGTCTCCGCGAAGCCGGCGTAATCGGCGTGACGCGAGAACTGGATCGCCCCGGCCTGCGGCGTGAAGGTCTGCACGATCACTTCCCCCGCCCGGTCGCCGCGACCCGCGCGGCCGGCGACCTGCACGAGCAGCTGGAAGGTGCGCTCGTTGGCGCGGAAATCCGGGATGTGCATCGAGATGTCCGCGTCGACCAGGCCGACGAGCGTGACGTTCGGAAAATCCAGGCCTTTGCCGATCATCTGCGTGCCCACAAGCACGTCGATTTTCCCCGCGCGGAAATCGCCGAGGATCTGCCGGAAGCGGTTCTTCTTCGCCAGCGCGTCGGTGTCCATCCGCTCGATCCGCGCCCGCGGCAGCACGCGCCGCACCGCTTCCTCGACGCGCTGGGTGCCCAGGCCTTTCCAGCGGATGTCCGGCGCGCCGCACTGCGGGCAGCGCAGCGGCGCCGGACGCGAGTCGCCGCAGAGATGGCACCGCAGCGTCTCGTCCGTCCGATGGTAGGTCATCGCGATGCTGCAGTGCCGGCATTCCTCCACATGCCCGCACTTGGTGCAGAGCATCGAGGACGAGTAGCCGCGGCGGTTGATGAACAGGATCGTCTGCTCGCGCTTTTCCAACCGGCTGTGCATCGCGTCGACGAGTTTCCGCGAGAGCGCCGGCAGGCTGCGCTGGCGCATCGCCTCGATCTTGAGGTCGACGATGTCGATGTGCGGCAGCTTTCGGTCGTCGACGCGCTGGGGCAGCTGCAGCAGCCGGTACTTTCCCGCCTGCGCGTTGGCGAAACTTTCGAGCGACGGCGTGGCCGAGCCGAGCAGGCAGAGGGCGCCGTCCAGCTTCGCGCGCACGACCGCGACGTCGCGACCGTGGTAGCGCGGCGTCTCGTCCTGCTTGTAGGCGGGCTCGTGTTCCTCATCGACGACGATGAGCCCGAGCTCCCGCACTGGCGCGAACACCGCCGACCGCGCGCCGACCACCACGCGCGCCTCACCTGTCGCCAGTGCGAGCCAGCCGTCGAGCCGCTCGCCCTCGCTCAGGTGGCTATGCCAGACCACCACCCGGTGCCCCGGCGCGATCGCTTCGAGTCGGGAGCGCAGGCGGGCGACGGTCTGCGGCGTCAGCGCCACTTCGGGCACGAGAAACGCGACGCCCTGCCCCGCCTTCAACGCGGTATCGATCGCACGCAAATAGACCTCGGTCTTGCCCGAGCCGGTGACGCCGTGGAGCAGCGAGACGCCAAATTTGCCCTCCTGGAGGCTGGCGTTGAGCGCGTCGACCGCGGCCTGTTGTCCGGTGTTCAGCGCGTGGGGCTGGGAGGCGACCAATTCGCCATGCGACCAGTCGTCCGCATAGGCGACCCGCTCGACGCGGCGCGTCTCCTCGCGCAGCACGCCTCGCTTCACCAGCCCCGCCGCCACCGCCGCCGTCGCTTCGAGCCGCCGCAGCACGAGCGCCTTGTTCTGCGGCTTGAACTGCTGCTCGAGAAACCGGTAGAGCCGCGCCTGCTGCGGCGCGCGCTTCGTCAGTGCCGCCAGCTCGTCGGCGGAAAGCTTCTGCGCGACCGACAGCAGCTTTTCCTGCTTCAGCCCGGCGCCGGTGCGCACCGCCGCGGGGATCATCGTCTCGATGATGCTGTCGAGGCCGCACGCGTAGTAGCCCGCCATCCAGCGGGCGAGTTGGAGGAGATCGGGCGGCAGCGCCGGAAAAGGATACACCACCTGCACGACCGACTTGAGCCGCTCGACCGGGAAGTCCTTCGGCGCGCCGATCTCGCCAATGATCCCGAGCCGCACCTGGTTGAGCACCGGCACCCGCACCAGCACGCCCACGGCCGCGGACGCCGCCAGGGACTCCGGCACCCGATAGTGCAGGAGCTTGTCGAACCCCGCGAGCGGATGAACGCCGACAATCATCGCCGCATCACGGGCGAGGAAACGCGGGGATTCAACGTCCAACGTTCAACATCCAAGGATCGGAGTCCGATGTAGGGGCGTTCCTTGTGGACGCCCGTTCGCGCCGCCAACCGGGAACCCGGTCGTTCCAAGGAACGCCCCTACATCCGAACGGCTCACCGGGACGGTTCGCCCTACCTTCCGCTCCTGATTTCCACATTCCCCGGCTCGAACCCTTGAACGTTCAACGTTGGACGTTGGACGTTGAACGTTACGCCCGCCCGGCTTGGCGGGCGGACGGGCGCGCCTTGCTTGACACGCAGGGCGCACGCGGAGAACAGTCCGCCCGTGAGCATTCCCGCCGCCCTCGAGAAATTCAAAAAATTCCTGACGCAGAAAGGACTGCGGGTGACCAATCAGCGGCTGGCGATCTTTGACGCGGCGCTGGCGCAGAAGGAGCACTTCACCGCCGAGCAGCTCCTCGACTACGCCCGGGCGATCGACGACTCCGTCTCGCGCGCCACCGTCTATCGCACCCTGCCGATCATGACCGAGAGCTCGCTGCTCCGGGAGGTCGACATCGGCTCCGGGGAAAAATACTACACGCCCAACCAGGGCGGCAGCACGACTCAGGTCGCGCATGTGGTCTGCCTCGACTGCGACCGGATCTTCGAGAGCAGCGCCCCGGTCATGGAATGGTACGGCAGCACGTTCTCGTCCAAGCTCAACCTGACGCCCGTCTCCCAGCGCCTACAGGTGAGCGCGCACTGCACCCTTTTCCGCCAGACCGGAACCTGCCCGCGCCACGGGTGATCCGGCGCTGAATCCTCCGCATGTCGGCCAAAGGCAAAGGCAGCGATCCGGCCTTCGAGATCGCGTTCTTCGAGTCCGTGCTCCGGCGCGATCCGGGCTACGTCGATGTCGTCGAGATCCTCGGCGGCCTCTACACCAAGCAGGGCCGCATCGCCGACGGGCTGAAGATGGACCGCAAGCTGGTGAAACTGCAGCCGAGCAACGCCACCGCGCACTACAATCTCGCCTGCAGCCTCGCCCTCTCTCGCCGCAAGGCCGACGCCCTCCGCGCACTGCGCCAGGCCGTGCATTTCGGCTACCGCGATTTCGACTGGATGCAGCAGGACCCCGATCTCGAGGAGCTCAAGCAGCACCCCGAGTTCCTGAGCCTCCTCGAGCAGCTCAAGCCGCAGAGCTGAGCTGAGATCCTGATTCCTTTTTATCTGGAACTCAGGAAATCAGGAACGGACGCAGGCGCTGCGGCGGAGGTGGCTTGGAAACGGATCGGAAAATGGGGACGCGACCTCCCGGTCGCGTTAGGGATAACGCGCCCCACCCTCGGCAAATCCGTCACTTCCTCCTGGGCGGCCCGTCACGCCAGTACTGCCTCCTGGTTTGACTTCCCGCGGCCACCCGAGGGAAGTTCGGCTCACTACCCCCGATCACGCGCCTCCCTCGGCGCAAACTCGTTCGTTACCCACCATGAAATCGCTCACGCATCGTCTGTTCTCCGCGTTTGCCGTCGCCGGCCTGCTCGCCGTCGCCAGTCACGCTGCCGGCCTTCAGGAAGGCCACCCCGACCTCAAGTCCATCGGGCCGCTGGCCTTCGGGCCCGACGGCGTCCTCTTCGCCGCCGACACCAACTCCGCCGCCATCTTCGCCATCGCCACGAACGACACCGCCGCCGGCGCCGACGTGAAGCGCATCGCGGTCGATGGCATCAACCAGAAGATCGCCGCGCTGCTCGGCACCGCGCCCGACCAGATTCTCATCAACGACATGGTGGTCCATCCGGTGTCGCACGCCGCCTACCTCGCGATCTCGCGCGGCCGCGGGCCCGACGCCGCGCCGGTCCTGATGCGCGTCACGACCGCCGGCAAGCTCGAGGTCGTCTCGCTCGACCAGGTGAAGTTCGCCAAGGCCGCCCTGCCCGACGCGCCGTCCGACAAGCCCGTGCCCGCAGGCGGACGCGGCTCCAATCCGCGCCAGGAATCGATCACCGACATCGCCTACGTCGACGGCCGCGTGATCGTCGCGGGCCTCGCCAATGAGGAGTTCTCCTCCACGTTGCGCGCGGTGCCGTATCCCTTCCAGACCGTCGGCGGCGGCACCACCGTCGAGATCTACCACGGCTCGCACGGCCGGTTCGAGACGCGCGCCCCGGTTCGCACTTTTGTCTCCTTCAAGGTCGGCCAGGAATCGCGCGTGCTCGCCGCCTATACCTGCACGCCGCTCGTCGAGTTCGCCGTCAACGAGCTCACCCCCGGCGCCAAGGTTCGCGGCCGGACGATCGCCGAACTCGGCAACCGCAACCGTCCGATCGACATGATCGTGTACCAGAAGGCCGGGAAGAGCTACCTCCTGCTCGCCAACAGCGCCCGCGGTGTGATGAAGATCAGCGCGGATAACCCCGGCGCGCCGACGAACGACAGCATTCAGGCTCCGGTGCAGGACACCCAGAACAAGGACATGACGGTCGAAACCATCGCCGACTGGAAGGGCATCGAGCACCTCGATCGCCTCGACAATTCCTACGCCCTGGTCGTCGCCAAGACCGACAGCGGCGCACTGAACCTCGAGGCCCGCGCTCTCCCGTGATTCGTCTCCTCCCACGCCGCGCGGTCCGCGCCGCGTGGGTTTCCGTTCTCTGCCGGCAGGCGGGCGTCATGCTCGCCTGCCTTGTTTTTGGGCTCGGGATCACCGGCGGAGCCGAGACTGCTTCGCCTTCCTCCACCGTCAGCCTGCACTGGCTCGGCGACACTCCGGCGGCTGGTCGGGCCACGGCGGAAGTGACCGGGCTGTCCGCCTCCGCGCTCGCCAAGCTTCAGTCCTTTGCGGCCGATTCCGGCCGCTGGACCGAAGTCCTCGCCGTGTACGCCGAAAGCGAAGGCACCACCGCCGCCCCGAACGACGGCGCCACGCTGCCGCCCATGCTCGGCCGCTATCGGATCGAGGGCTCCGCACTGCGCTTTGAACCCGCATTTCCGCTCGCCGCCGGAATCGTCTATCGCGCGGTATTTAACCCGGAAACACTGCAGGCCGCCGGCGGCGCCGCCGCTGCTCCGGTCGTCGCGGCCTATCAGCTTCCGGCGCACCGGTCGGTCGAGAGCACCGTGGTCAGCGCCGTCTATCCCAGCGCGGACGAGCTGCCGGAAAACCTGCTGAAATTCTACCTGCATTTCTCGGCTCCGATGAGCCGCGGTCATATCTACCAGCACATCCACCTGCTCGACGGCGCGGGCCAGGAGGTCGAGCTCCCCTTCCTCGAACTCGACCAGGAATTGTGGGATCCCGCCATGACGCGGCTGACGCTCCTGCTCGATCCCGGCCGGATCAAGCGCGGCGTCCGTCCGCTGGAAGAGGTCGGTTCCTCGCTCCAACCCGGCCACCGCTACACGCTCATGATCGATCACGCCTGGGCGGACGCCGCGGGCGAACCTTTGCGCGCCGACTACCGGAAATCCTTCACCGTGACCGCCGCCGAACGCACGCCGCCGGCTCCCGCGGATTGGCGGGTGACCGCGCCCTCCGCCGGCTCGCGTGGCGCCTTGGTCGTCACCTTTCCGCGTCCGATGGACCGCGCGCTGGCGTTGCGATTGATTCGTGTCGCCGCACCCGACGGCCGCGATCTCGACGGCGCCGTGGAGCTCGGCGACCAGGAACGCCGCTGGGCCTTCACGCCCGCCACACCCTGGTCCGCCGGCGCGCATGCGCTGGTGATCGCGACCACCATCGAAGACCTCGCCGGCAACAACATCAGCAAGGCCTTCGACGTCGACGTCTTCGAGGACGTGCAGCGCAGCCTCACCAGCGAAACCGTCCCCCTGCCCTTCGCGGTCAAATAAGCGGAAAAGTTGCTTCCAAAATGGGGACGCGACCTCCCGGTCGCGTGGTTTGAGGTAGGGCGAACCGTCCCGGTGAGCCGCGGTTCGGCGGGGACGCCTCACCCTACCCACGATCCACGCGACCGGAGGGTCGCGTCCCCATTTTTTCAATCAGCGGTTCAGATCTCCAGAGGCGCAGAACCGCAGAGGAAATTCTTCGACCTGCGGTCGATCTCTGCGTCTCCGCGCCTCTGCGCGAGACGTTCCCCTCCGAAATCATCTGATCCCGAACATCTGCTGCAGCACGGTCTCGAGATCCTTGCCGATCGTCCAGGTGCCGCGGCGCGAGATCGCGAGCGTCTTGCAGCGGTCGCGGCGTTCGATGTCGGCGTTGACGTTGAGCAGCACCGGCTTGTTCGGCACAAGGCCCACCAGGTCCAGACCTGACAAAGGCGTCAGTGCGATCGGCAGGCCGGTCCAGTTGAAGGCGATTTCCCAGCCGTCGACATTGATCGGGACCGGCTTCGTCACGAGGCTCGGATACCGCCGCGCGAAATCGGGCACGCGATGCGTCGCGATCCGCACCTTCAGCGCCGCCTCCGACCGGGCGAAGTAGTCCTGGAAGTTGTCCACGCGCTTGGCGCGGTACTGCTTCAGGAAATCGAGCGGATCGATGCCCATCAGGTTCATGCCGTTCCAGACGCCGTGCTCGTTGCGGCTGCCGAACTTCTTCGTGTCGTACCAGGACTGGAAACTGTCGGTCACATACAGGCCGATCTCGAAATGCAGGTGCGCGCGCTGCCGGGGAATCGCGTAGCCGCCCGCCGAGTGCCCCATGGTCGCGATCACCGAGCCGCGCGTCACGCGCGAGCCG
>CALFNJ010000686.1 GCA_937902865.1 uncultured Opitutaceae bacterium | reverse complement strand
GTACTGAAATCCAAAAGGGCAGGGCGCTTCGCGCTGCTGCCGCCGCAACCGGAATCATAGCATCATGGAAGTCCAAGCTCTTACCCGCTACGCGCGGATGTCGCCGAAGAAGGTGCGCGAAGTCGTTCGCACCATCCAGGGCCGCAAGGCCGCCGAGGCAGTCGATTATCTCACGCTCATCCCGCGCAAGTCCGCGCGCCTGATCGCCAAGACGCTCCGCAGCGCGATCGCGAATGCCGAGAACAACAACAACCTTTCGGCCGACAGCCTCACCGTGAAGAGCGCCATCGTCGAGAACGGCCCGGTCCTGAAGCGCTTCAAGGCCGGCGCCCGCGGCACGGCCATGCCCCGCCGCAAGAAGATGTCCCATATCCGCATCGTCCTGTCGGACGGCAACACCAACTAATTTCTCCCATGGGCCAAAAGACCAATCCGATCGGTTTCCGTCTCGCTGTCCGCCGCAACTGGCAGTCCCGCTGGTTCGCGACGAAGAGGGATTTCCCCAAGCTGCTGCTCGAGGACCAGGTGATCCGCACCAAGCTCATGGAGAAGCTGAAGCAGGCCTCCGTGCCGCGCATCTTCATCGAGCGCGCCTCCAGCCGCGTCCGCGTCAAGATTTACACCGCCCGCCCGGGCATCGTCATCGGTCGCAAGGGCCAGGAAATCGAGAAGATCAAGGAGGAGCTCGCGAAGCTCACCGGCAAGGAGATCCTGCTCGACATCCAGGAGGTCAAGAAGCCCGAGATCGAGGCGCAGCTGGTGGCTGAGAATGTCGCCCTGCAGCTCGAGCGCCGCATTGCTTTCCGCCGCGCGATGAAGAAGGCGGTCGAGATGGCCATGGCGCTCGGCGCCGAGGGCATCCGAATCCAGTGCTCTGGCCGCCTCGGCGGCGCGGACATCGCCCGCCGCGAATGGCAGCGCAAGGGCCGCGTGCCGCTGCATACTCTCCGCGAGAATATCGATTACGGCTTCTCCGAGGCCCAGACCGTTTACGGCAAGATCGGCGTCAAGTGCTGGATCTGCAAAAAGGAAGCCGACGCTGCCTAACACCAAGGAAGAAGGAGGAAGGAAGAATTAAGAAATTCCGACGCTCCGACTCTCTTCCTTCCTCCTTCTTAACTCTTACTTTTTTTCGCCATGGCTCTCGCTCCCGCCCGCACCAAATACCGCAAGTCCCAGAAGGGCTCCCGCGCCGGCAACGCCAAGCGCGGCAACACGCTTTCTTTCGGTGAATTCGGCCTCCAGTCGCTCACCCGCGGCCCGATGACCGGCCAGCAGATCGAGGCGGCGCGCGTCACGATTTCGCGCCACCTCAAGCGCAAGGGCAAACTCTGGATCCGGGTCTTCCCCCACAAGCCGATCACCAAGAAGCCCGCGGAAGTCCGCATGGGTCAGGGTAAGGGTCCGGTCGAATTTTACGTCGCCGTCATCAAGCCCGGCGCCGTCCTCTTCGAACTCGCCGGCGTGCCCGCCACCGTCGCCAAGGAGGCCTTCCGTCTCGCCGACGCCAAGCTGCCTTTTCACTGCCGCTTCATCACCCGCGACGGCGCGGCGGTCTGAGGCTCCCTTCGTTAATTTTAAAAACTCGTCCGTCATGACCACGAAAGAAATCCGCGCTCTCGCCCCTGCTGAGATCGTCACCAAACTTCGCGAGACCCGCGATCAGCTCGTTCAGCTTCGCCTGCGCAAGCAGACCGGCCAGGTCGAGAAGACCCACGAATTGCGCGGCCTGCGCAAGGACGTCGCGCGGATGGAAACGCTCCTGCGCGAGCAGAACAAGAAAGCCCCGACGGCCGCCTAACGCCCGCTCGGCCTCAACCGCATCATCGCCATGTCCTCTACCACTCCCGGCTCCCGCAACACGCGCAAGACCATCGTCGGCTTCGTCACCAGCCGTTCCGGTGACAAGTCCATCAAGGTCACCATTCCGTACAAGACGCCGCACCCGCTCTACCACAAGATCATCAACCGCAAGACCGTCGTGCACGTTCACGACGAGAAGAACGAGACCAAGGTGGGTGACAAGGTCGAGATCACCGAGACCCGTCCGCTCAGCCGCCTGAAGCGCTGGCGCGTGGTCAACGTTGTCGAGCGGGCTGTCACCACCGACGCCATTGCCGTGAGTGAGGCCGATGTCGCCGCCCAGGTGCCGACCAAGACCACCACCGCCTCGGCTCCGAAGGCCTGATTCGTCCCTTATTTAATTCAACCCTCTAAAGGAGGTCCGCCATGATCCAACTGCGTTCCATTCTCGAAGTCGCCGACAACACCGGCGCCCGCCGTGCCGCGATGATCAGCCGCAAAGGCCAGAACACCGACACTGCCGCCGTGGGTGACATCATCACCGTTCACATCAAGGAAAGCACCACCGACGCCACCGTGAAGAAGGGTGAAGTCGCCAAGGCCGTCGTCGTCCGCACGAAGGCGCCCGTCCGCCGCAATGACGGCAGCTACCTGCGTTTCGACAGCAACGCGATCGTCATCATTGACGCCACCAACAATCCCAAGGGCACCCGCATCTTCGGCCCCGTCGCCCGCGAGCTGCGCGCGAAAAACTTCATGAAGATCATCTCGCTCGCCCCGGAGGTCCTCTAACATGTCCCGGAAATTTCATATCAAGCGCAACGACGCCGTTGTGGTCATCGCCGGTTCCCAGAAGGGCAAGTCCGGCAAAGTGCTCGAAATCCTCGCCGGCTCGCAGCGCGCTCGCGTCGAGGGTGTCGCCATGATCAAGCGCCATCTGAAGAAGTCCCAGGAGCACCCGCAGGGCACGATCGCCGAGCGGGAAGGCTCGGTGCATATCTCGAATCTCATGCTCCAGTCGGTCTTCGACGCGAGCAAGCGCAAGAAGACGGCTCCGGCCACGACCTGATCACTGCGCACTTGCCAAGCCCGGCGCCTGCGTGCGTTACTGAACCTTTTCTCCTTTTCCCGACCATTCCCAACGCTTCCGGACTGTAATCCCGGTCGCCTTCAAAATGAGCAGCTACACTCCCGTCCTCAAGAAGCTCTACGTCGAGCAGGTTGCCCCCGCTCTGGTGAAGAGCCGCGGCTACAAGAACAAGCACCAGGTGCCGAAGGTGGTTAAGATCAACCTGAACACCGGCATCGATGCCGAGGCTGACAAGAACCAGATCGCCGACATCGCGCGCGACATGGGAATCATCGCCGGCCAGAAGCCGGTGCTGGCCCGCACCCGCCGCGCCATCTCCAATTTCAAGCTGAAGCCGAATCAGATCGTGGGCTGCCACGTCACGCTGCGTGGCGATGCGATGTGGGAATTCCTCTACCGCCTGCTCGCGGTGGCGCTCCCCACCATCCGCGACTTCCGCGGCGTCCCGGTCAAGCTCGACGGCCAGGGTAACTACAATCTCGGCATCACCGATTTTGCCATCTTCCCCGAGATCACCATCGAAAACGTCAAGAAGACGATGGGTCTCGACATCACGATCGTGACGTCGGCTGAAACCGACGACGAGGGCCGCGAACTTCTGCGACTGCTCGGCATGCCCTTCCGCCGCCCTGAATCTGCCGCTCCCGCTCCCAAGACCAACGCCGCCTAATCGAAAGCTCCCATGCCCAAGACCTCCGCCATCGAGCGTAACAAGAAACGCATCAAGCTCAGCGATAAATACAAGGCCAAGCGCGCCGAGCTGAAGGCGACTCTGATCAATCCCGCCACCACCGACGAGGAGTTCTACGCCGCGCAGAAGAAGCTCCAGAAGCTTCCCCGCAATTCGTCGCCGACGCGCATCCGCAATCGCTGCTCGATGAGCGGCCGTCCGCGCGGCTACATCGGCAAGTTTGGCGTCTCCCGCATCCAGTTCCGTGAGCTCGCGCTCCACGGCAAGATCCCCGGCGTCGTCAAGTCCTCCTGGTAACCCATTTCGGCCGCGGGGGTATGTGCGCTTCGGCGCATCGGATATGACCCACGGCTCCTCTAAAAACAACATCCACCATGACCGATCCGATCAGTGATTTCCTGACGCGCCTCCGCAACGCCAGCAAGGCGCGCCTCGATGTGTGCGTCATTCCGCACTCCAATCTCAAGGAAGGCCTCGCGGCCATCCTGACCGCCGAGGGCTATGTCTCCGGACACGGCAACGGCACCGATGCCAAGGGCCACAAGACCCTCGAGGTAAAAATGAAGTACCTCGATGGCGTTCCTGCCATCACCGGTCTGACCCGCGTGTCCACGCCGGGCCGCCGCCTCTATCTGCGCTACACCGAGATTCCCCGCGTGCTCAATGGCCTCGGCATCAGCATCCTTTCGACCTCGAAGGGGCTGATGAAGGACGCCGACTGCCGCCGCAACAAGGCCGGTGGCGAACTCGTCTGCAACGTCTGGTAAAAACCGCCTCCATCATGAGCCGCATCGGCAAACAACCCGTTCCCATCCCCGACAAGGTCAAGGTCGACATCAAGGACCACACCGTTCACGTCGAGGGTCCCAAGGGCAAAGTCACCAAGACGTTCGCGCCCGTCGTCAAAATTTCCGTGGCCGACAAGAAGGTCATCGTTGCTCCTACCGAGGACACCAGCCGCTTCGCCAAGGCCATGTACGGCACCGCCCGCTCGGTGATCGCTGGCATGGTCAAGGGCGTATCCCTGGGCTATGCCAAGGAACTCGAAATCCAAGGCGTCGGTTTCAAGGCCAATCTCAAGGGCAAGCAGCTCGACCTCGCGCTGGGCTATTCGCATCCGATCCTGATGGATATTCCGGACGGCATCAAAGTCACCGTCACGGATCAGACCAAGCTCAAGGTCGAAGGCGCGGACAAGCAGCTCGTGGGCGCTGTCACCGCTGAGATTCGCAGCTACTACCCGCCGGAGCCCTACAAGGGCAAGGGCGTCCGCATCGTCGGCGAGCGTGTTCGCCGCAAGGAAGGCAAGACCGTCGCCTAATCGCCTCGGCCCTCAACCCAACATTCGCTGTGAATACCATTCGCAAAGCCAATCTCCTCCAGAAACGCCGCTGGCGCATCCGCAAGAAGGTCACCGGCACCGCCGCTCGTCCGCGCCTGAGCGTCAAGTTCAGCACCAAGCACATCTACGCGCAGGCGATCGATGACGATGCCGGCAAGACGATCGCGTTCCTCGGCACGCTCGATGGCTCGCTCCGCAAGCAGAAGCTCAAGGCCAATCTGGCCGGCGCCAAGGCGCTCGGGCTCGCTTTCGCCAGCAAGGCCAAGGCCGCTGGGATCTCCACCGTCGTGTTCGACCGCAACGGCGCCCTCTATCACGGCAAGGTCAAGGCCTTCGCCGACGCCGCCCGTGAAGGCGGACTCGTATTCTAATCAACGCCCATGAGCACTGAAACTGTTTCTCCCGCACCCGAGTCCGCTCCTTCCACTCCGACGCCCGCGTCGGATCGTCCGTCCGAACGTCCGCACCGCGCTCCGCGCCGCGAATTTCGCCGTGACGATCGCAACAAGCCGCCCGCGCCCAATCCGGACGGCTCGCCGGCGATGGTCGAGAAGGTCGTCTTCATCAACCGCTGCGCCAAGGTCGTGAAGGGCGGTCGTCGGTTCAGCTTTTCCGCGCTGGCAGTCGTCGGCGACCAGAAAGGCAACATCGGCGTCGGCTACGGCAAGGCCAACGAAGTGCCGGACGCCATCAAGAAGAGCACCGCCCACGCTCACAAGCACATGGTGCACGTGAAGCTCAAGGGTGACACGATTCCCCACGACGTGACCGGCGTCTACGACGGCGGCCGCGTGCTCCTCAAGCCCGCTTCGCCCGGTACCGGCCTCATCGCTGGTGGCGGCGTGCGCGCGGTTCTCGAGGCGGCGGGCATCAAGAACGTCCTGACGAAGTCGATGGGTTCCAACAACCACATCGCGGTCGTCAACGCGACGGTCAACGCGCTTTTGCAGCTCCGTCTGCAGGCTGACATCACCAAGACCCGCACGACGGCGGCCTGTCGAACACCGAATCGGCGCTGCTGTCGTGCCTGAACGTGGCCACCGGCCCCCTGCAGAAGTACCCGGCGGACTCCGCCAGCCTGCTGCTGCTCTGGAAGTACTCGACCACCGTGCTCTGGCCCTGCATCACGGAGCACGACATCGACCCGGGCACCCCGCCGACGCGGGCCGATGTGCTGACCGGAGCTCCGCTGCTCATCGATCCCTACGCGCGCTTGCACTTCGAGATCTCGAGCGCCCGCCTGACTCAGTTGCGGGCCGACTGCCCCGCGCTGCCGGCTTACTTGCCGGCGCCAGCGCAATGAGGCGCGGGGGCGGAGCCGCCCTCATCGGCCTGCTGGCCATCGGCCTGCTGACTCTGGGCCTGCTGACCGGCTGCGTGCCGGTGCCCGGGCCGCACGGCAAAGATGGCAAGCACGTCATCTACGTGT
>CALFNJ010000685.1 GCA_937902865.1 uncultured Opitutaceae bacterium | reverse complement strand
CGTTGACGGCGACATTCACGCCGCCGGGGCAGGGCGGGGCGACGCATGAGGTGACGGGGTTCTATGACGGCGATGGAATCTACAAGGTGCGGTTCATGCCGGAGACGGTGGGGGAGTGGCGGTATGTGACGCACAGCAATCGGGGCGACCTCGACGGCAAGACAGGCAGCTTCACAGCGGTCGCGCCGACCGGGGGCAACCATGGGCCGGTGCAGGTGCATCGGACGTTTCACTTCGCTTATGCGGATGGGGCGCCGTACTGGCAGCTGGGGACCACGGCTTATTCCTGGATTCATCGGAGCGAGGAGCGGGAGCAGCAGACGCTGCGCACCTTGGCGGCGGCGCCGTTCAACAAGATCCGGATGTGCGTGTTTCCGCAGGATCACCCGGCGGCGGAGCAGCGGTTCTTTCCGTTCGAGGGCTCGCCGCCGCGCCACTGGGACACGACGCGTTTCAATCCGGCGTTCTTCCGGCATCTGGAGCAACGTGTCGCGCAACTCCGCGACCTGGGGATCGAGGCGGACCTGATTCTGTTTCATCCCTACGGCAAGGAATGGGGCTTCAGCAGCATGGATGCGGCGAGCGACGACCGTTATCTCCGTTACCTCGTCGCGCGCCTCAGCGCGTATCGCAACGTCTGGTGGTCGCTCTCCAACGAGTACGATTTCAACAAGGACAAGCAGGAGTCCGACTGGGACCGGCTCTTCCAGGTCGTGCAGGCCGCCGACCCGTACGGTCATCTGCGCTCCATCCACAACGGCACGCTGATCTACAACCACACGCTTCCGTGGGTGACGCATGCCAGCATCCAGAATGGTGCGGCGGTGCTCGATCCGGAGCGCGCGGTGCTCTACCGCGATGTCTACCGCAAGCCGATCGTCTTCGACGAGGTGAAGTACGAAGGCGACATCGAGCGCCGCTGGGGCCAGCTCTCCGCGCCGGAAATGGTCATGCGGTTCTGGAATGGACTCATCGCCGGCACCTATGTCGGACACAGCGAAATCTTCCGCACGCCCGCCGATTCCTGGCTGGCGGGCGGCGGCGAACTGCGCGGACAGAGCGTGGCGCGGCTGGCATTTCTTCGTCGGCTCATGGTGGAGATGCCCGCTGACGGAATCGAGCCGATCGACAAGTGGCAGGACCGCCGCACCGGCGGAAAAGCCGGCGAATTTTATCTCGTCTATTTCGGCGCGGAGGCGCCCACGGCGTGGACCTTCACGCTCTTCAAGGACGAGCTGAAGGACGGCATGACGTTCCGCGCCGATATCATCGACACCTGGAACATGACCATCACGCCGGTGCCCGGCACGTTCACGACGAAGAAGCGCGATGCGTACGTCTTCGATGATGCCGACGGGAAGGCGATCAAGCTGCCGGGGAAACCGTATCTCGCATTGAGAATTCAGCGAGTGGCGAGCGCTGCGCGCTAAATCCCAAACGCCAGATTTCCAAACGCCAAAGTCGGAACACGATCTTCAAGCCGGTTTCGCACAGAGGCACAGAGCTCACAGAGATCGGAAGGGATCGACCTCCGTGTGCTCCGTGCCTCTGTGTGAAACCGTTTTTGGGATCGGGCGCTGGGATTCGATGCGGGTTCACCACAAAGCACGAAGACACAAAGAAATCCCCGGCGGGATCGTCTTTGCGCCTTTGTGGTGAAAATTCCGGACTGAGTTCGAAATGGCGGAGCCGAAGCGGATGGGCGGGCCGCCCGCCCCGACCGTGGAAGCTCTGATTTTTTGGCGTTTGGAAATTTGGCGTTTGGGATTTCCCGGCCGCACGGCCGGGTCAGTCTTCCGCTTCGAGGGCGCGCCGGGTCGCGTGTTTCGCTCCCGCGGCTCCGCCCCACGCGCCGGCGATGGCTCCGAGGACGAAGGCGACAAAGGCGGCGAGCGAGAGGGTCGCCAGGGCGTCGGCGGTTTTGTCAGCGGCTTCGCGGGCTTTCTGCTCGGCCTGCTGCTTGGCGGCGTCCAAGTCGGACTTCAGGCGGTTGTAGGAGGCGGTCCAGTCGTCGATCATCTTGTTGGCGTCGGCTTCCGACATCCCGGATTGCGTGAGCGCGGAAACGACGCTGGTGCGGGCATCGGTCTGGTTGCCGGAAGCAGTGGTGCTGAACAACCGCGGCAGGGCCATCGTCAGCTCGCGTTTGGCCCGAACGGCCTGGGCGGTGTTGCCGGGACGCCCGGTCGAGGCCTCCTCGACGAAGCTGTTGAGCGTGTCGCCGCTTCGCTGGAGCGCCTGCTTGGCGAGGTCGGCGGCGCCGCCGGCCGCCGCCGCGGCGGGTTTTCCGGCCGCGGCTAATCCACCGCCGACGAGTTTGGACAAGTCGCCCACCGCCCAGCCGGCGCCGGTGGCGACGACGAGCACGCCCGCGATGGTCGCCGCGCACCAGACGATGAAACCGTGCAGGCAACCGGTGGCGCGGGCCGCGAGTGGCGTGAGTCGTCCGGCGACCCAGCCGCCGAACCAGAGCGAAACGATCGCACTGACGCCCTGCACGACGGCCGCGCCTTTGCTCAGGCTTGCGATCGGATTCTCGTCCGTGAGCGGCGTATAGATCGCAAAGCCGAGCCCCGCACCGAGCATCATGAACAGCACCTGCAGGCCCATCGCGGCCACGAGGCCGGCGAAGATGGCGCCCCAGCTGACGGGCCGGGCAAACAGCTCCGCCGGATAGGAAGCGGCGACGAGTTCGGAACGGATGATGGGATCGGAGGGATCGGGATTCATGGTGAGTGCGGGATGGAGGATTCGGTTGAACAGGCGGATGAGCGCGCGCGGCCTCCAGAGCGGACAGAGAGACGCAGAGATAGTTGGAAACGGAGGCGGCCGTGGCGTGAAACCATGGTTTCGCCTGGAGGCGCATCGTTCCCGGTTGCGGAGTGACCGCTTCACGGGTTTTGGCACCGGGAATTGTCCGTTCTCCTCGGAGAGAAAAACCTGCGGCGGCTCGTCGGCGCGCCGTCTGCCATCGGGAGATCACCGAGGCGGGAAACGGTGAGTCTGATCGAACTTCCGGCCGGCAAAACGGGAACGTCGGCCGATCAGAGCGAACCGAGAGCGAGCGCTCGGCTTTTCTTTTTTCCCTGTGGCACGCCGCGTCGCTCCTTCCTCAACCCCGAATCCTCGACCCTTCGACCCTCGATCTTCGAACCCGGACCTGCGGGCCGCGCGTCCCTACCTTTCAGGGCGCAGGAAGCGGGTCGGAGACCCGCTCTACTTTTTCCACCCATGCAAAAAAATGCCAAATCCTCCTCCCGCACGAAATCATCGGATGCCGCGGACGCATCCGGAGCCGCGAAGATCCTCGGCGGCCAGCCGGAAAACGATGCCGACGCGCGCGCCGCCGGGCTTTCCTCGGCCACGTCGCCAAGCCCCCGGCGAACGACGGGCGCGGCGAATCAATCCAAGCGGAGGGGAGCCGCCCCTTCTCCAGGGGGAAATTCCAAACGCTAAATTTTCAAAGGCCAAAGTCGGAACACGATCTTCAAACCAGTTTCGCACAGAGGCACAGAACTCACAGAGATCGGAAGGGATCGACCTCTGTGTGCTCCGTGCCTCTGTGTGAAACCGGTTTTTGGAGTGCGGGTCGAAATCGAAAATCGAGAATCGAAAATCCAAAATGGAGCTACGGCTCCACGACGATCTCGCCGGTCATCGGCGGGTGATAAAGGCAGGCGAAGGGAATCGTTCGGCCAGCGGGTGGGATGACCGTCCACGACTTGCCGGAGGGGATCGGACCGGAGTCGAAGACACCCTTGGCGGTCGCCGTATGGGGAAAGAGGTCGTGATTCTCGAACACGATCTGGTCACCCGGGTGCACGTGAATGGAGGAAGGCGTGAATTTCATCCCCTCGATGACGACCACCAGGCTCCGACCGGACGCGGAGGGCGGAGGAACTTCCGCGCGGTGGCAGCCGGCGGCCGTCAGGAGCGCGAGCCCCACGACGGCCGCGGCCACGCGAATTTCAATCAAGCGGAAGCTCAATGGAGCGACATCTGCAGATGCTTGGCGTGCTCCAAGTGGGCGACGAACGCGGGCCGCACCTTCACCAGCAGGTCCTTGAGCTCGCTGTTCTGGGCATTGGGCACGAGCACGGTGTCGAGCGCCTGCAGGACCTGTTCGTGATAGGCGACCTCGTGGTCGACGTACGCCTTGTCGAAGGCCGCGCCTTCCAGGGCATGCAGAGCGGAGACATTTTTCTCACCGCCGGCCGTCAGCGCGCGGCTGGTGTCGTTGGCCTCGGGCGTGACCTTGAGCTTGGTCACCAGGTCGACCGCGCTTTTGTTCACCGCAGTGTGGTCGGTCACCATCGTTTGGGCGAAGGCCTTGACCTCGGCGTTGTGCGTCTTGCCGACGGCGTACTTGCCGGCGTCGATGTCGACTTGATTGGCCGCGACCACGATCGCCGCGATTTGCGGATCCGTGACCTTGGGCGCATTGGCCGCGCCGAGGGGCAGGGCACCGATTCCGAGCAGGGTGAGAAGAGGGATGAGTTTTTTCATGGCAGGATGGATTGCGCTGATTTGATGCGCGTCGGCCCGAAAGGGTTACACTCCCCGGTGGGGAGAAATCCCAAACGCCAAATTTCCAAATGCCAAAGAACGCTCAAACCCGACGATCAGCCTCCGTGGCTTCCCGTTGGATTGCCGGCTCGGGTGGAAATCAATGGAAGTACGATCGGTTGCACGCAGAGAACGCGGAGGACGCAGAGGACTTCTGGAAAGCCAGGATCTCTGCGTCCTCCGCGTTCTCTGCGTGAAATCGGATCGAGGCTCGATCTGGATCGCGGATCGAAATCGAAAATCGAGAATCGAGAATCCAAAATTTCCAGCTCCGCCTTTGGCGTTTGGAAATTTGGCGTTTGGGATTTCCGCCGATCAAAGCATTTGACCGGCGGTGGGGTTGATCAGGCCCAGCCGCATCGCGAACGTGTGCGCCATGCTCGAGGCCGCATCCTTGGCCTGCTGCGCGCGGGGGCCGGTGAAGAGGCGGTCGACCGTGGCGTGAAACAGGGCGACCCAGCGGCGGAAATGATCGGGCGTCGCGGGAAGTTTCTGATGCGGCGGGAAGGGCGCGCCGCGGTAGCCGGGGATGCCGAGGAGCACGGAGTTCCAGAACGCGTACATTTGCGGCAGGTGATGCTCCCAATCGACCTGCGCCACGTCGGTGAAGATCGGGTTCAGCAATTCATCGCGGCGAATGGCGGCGTAGAATTCGTCCACGAGGCGGCGGATGTCTTCCGGCGTCGTGAGATCGGACCGGCAGGCTCGCGGCGGGTTGTCGGTATCCGCCGGGAAGTTTTCCTCCCCCTCGGCGCAACAGGAGCCGCGCCCGGTGTAGCAGGAGAGGCAGAGCGTGGCGCCGTCCAGCGCGTAGGCTCCAAAGACGCCGCATTGTTCGCAGGTCGCGGTGGGATCGAGGGCGGGCTGGGCGGAAGACGGAGTCGGCACGATTCAACTTACCACGAAAAACACGAAACACACGAAAAGGATGCGGATTCGGAGAGTGGCCCACGGAATACACTGAACACGCGGAAGCGGATCGGCATGGGCATTAGCTCATCCGATCAGCCATTTCGTGTGCTTCGTGTTTTTCGTGGTGACCGCTTCGGTTTGATTCCGAAATCCGTATCATCCGTGTGTTCCGTGGGCTCTCAAGGACTGGCGTCGGCGCTCAGGAGCCGCTGGCATCGGTGGCGATGAGGGCGAGGCCGGAGGCGGGGTCGGGGCGGCGCTCGAGAGCGCCGGCTTCGGTGAGCATCAGCTCGAGGGTGGGGCGCACGATCGCCTGGCGCAGGTGACCGCCCACCGTGGAGCCGTCGCGGCGGCCAAGGACGCAGTGTACGTGGGCCACGGGATCGCGGCCCTGCCAGGCGATGTCGCCCGCCAGGACCAGCACCTCGACCTGCTCGCGCACGGGAATGTCGATGTACGCCTTGGTGGCCCAGTCGAAGTAGGCGAGCGTCGCGCGCTCAAAGGCGCCGATCGCGGTGAACCGCGCGGCCCGGACGTTTTCGCGGCGGGCGAAATCTTGGAGCACCGAAATCACCTCGTCGTTGGTTTCGAAAATCAGGGCGCGCGACGAGACGCCGCCGGTGGAGAGTTGTTTTGTTTTCATGGGGATGACGGGCGACGACGGTGAATGAAAGCGGGCAGGGCTTCGACGCGCATGAGATCGCGCGGTTCCCTGAACACCTCCTCGAGCCGAGTCCACCAATTCAAAACTGCAGATTTAAGACCGGTTTTACGGCCGAGATCCGGAGTTCGGTGAGGTGGAACGCGTTGTCCCTAACGCGTTGAAACCTCCGTCTGCGGGAAATCACCGACGGAGCCGGCAGCGCGTTAGGGACAACG
>CALFNJ010000684.1 GCA_937902865.1 uncultured Opitutaceae bacterium | reverse complement strand
CGCGGCGCCGACGAAAAGAACCATGGCGATGGCCACGCCGAACTGGAGCGCCCGCGCGTTTCCCTGTGATCCCAGCGCGCGGAAATCGAGCCCCGCGTGAATGACGTTCGCCAGGAGGAACAGATCGATGAGGAACGTGAGCGCCAGCGTGAGGCCGAACAGAGCGACGGCGTTGGCGAGAGAGGCGAAACTGAACCGCCGGGACGGCGGCAGCGGCGGACTGGATTCGAGCGCGGGCGACGAGGAAGGCGTGGACATGGCGTCAGACTAGCGCCGGAGGCGCGGTTGCGCCTCGGGCGGCGGGCCTGAATCGGAAATCGGGGCCGCCCCTAGGACACGCCGGCGGCACGGTCGGTGTCCTGGATCCATTGGGCGGCGTGCGCGACCAGTGCGGCATGGGTGTCGAGCCCGAGCTTGTTTTTGATGTTCTCGCGGTGGGCTTCGACGGTTTTCACGCTGACCCCAAGTTTCTCGGCAACGACACGGGTGGAAAAGGCGAGGCCAGTCAGGCGAAACACCTGCAGTTCGCGATCGGTGAGCGCGGCGGGGCCGCTGGGTTTGGGCGCGCCGGGGCCGAGGTTGCCGAGCAGGCGATGGCTGACGCGCGGTGAAACAGCGATGCCGCCGGCCGCAACCGTGCGCACCGCGGCGAACAGCGTGGCGACCGGCTCCATCTTCATGACGTACCCATGCGCGCCGGCTCGCAGGCAGCGCTCGGCGTAGATGTCTTCCGACTGCAGCGAGAAAACGACCAGACGCAGGGAAGGGTGGAGAGAAGCGAGGTCCTTGATCAGCGCGAGTCCATCCGCGTCGTGGAGCATGAGGTCCATCACCAGGACTTGGGGCGGTTGCTGCCCGAGCAGGAGGCGAAGCTCCGGCGCCGAACCGGCGCTGCCCGCGACGGTAAAACCGCCTTCGCCGGCGAGCAATCCGGCCAGTCCTTCGCGCACCACCGGGTGATCCTCTGCCACCGCGACCGTTACCGCGGCCTGAGGGGAGATGACGGCGGCGCCCATGCGCGCAAAGAAGCGGCACGCCGCGGAAGCCCTCAAGCCCGGAATTTCACCACAGAGGCACGGAGACACCGAGAAGGCGGTTGATCTGTATCCGGTTAAAAGAGATCGATCTCCGTGTTTCTGTGCCTCTGTGGTGAAATTCCGGGATCGGCAGGGATTTAGGTGTGCTGCGGCTCGGCGGGACGCCTCGCCCTACCAAATTAGGAAACTACCGGGCCAACATGAGGGTTGACAGCGGGAAGGGGGCTCTCTGTTTTTGGACCTTTTATGAAAGTTGTTTCCTCCATCAAATCGGCCAAGAAGCGTCACCCGGCCTGCCAGGTCGTGCGTCGCAAGGGCAAGATCTACGTCATCAACAAAGTCGAGCCGCGTTACAAGGCGCGTCAGGGCTGATTAACTCCTCTTTCCCGCCATGAAAGCCGAAGGCCATCCCACGCTCAACAACGTCTGCTTCCTGGACGTTGCCACGGGCAAGCGTTTCCTCACCCGTTCCACGATGA
Organism: uncultured Opitutaceae bacterium; assembly: GCA_937902865.1. Lineage (GTDB taxonomy): Bacteria > Verrucomicrobiota > Verrucomicrobiia > Opitutales > Opitutaceae > CAIUWA01. The sequence continues at coordinate 1,236 of CALFNJ010000684.1, read as the reverse complement.
AGTCCGCCCGTACCGAGAAGATCGACGGCCAGGACTACTTCGTGGTCATCCGCGACGTCACGATGGACTCGCATCCCGCCTACACCGGCGAGAAGCGCCTCGTCGACACCGCCGGCCGCGTCGAGAAGTTCACCTCGAAGTTCAAGCGCGGCGCCGCGAAGAAGTAAGAAGCGGAAACGCGTCTCGTTTCATTTTCAGGCCTCCCTGCCCGGGAGGCCTTTTTTATTGTTATCTGGAACTCAGGAAATCAGGAAACAGAAGCGATCCGTTGGCCGAGCCCGATCGAGCGCACGAAGCCGCGAAGAGGGAAGAAGTTTGAGGGTGGCCGTTGACCTCCGGGCGACGGTGTGAACGCCCGCGACGCCGAAACCGTCGCTCGGAGGTCGACGGCCACCACGGGCCGCCGGAGGCTTTGCGTCTTTCGCTGGTTTTGCGTCCGCGTTTTTCGACTCCGAAATTCCGGTTCAAGACAGAGTGCGATCGAGCCTGATCAGGCCGGTTCGCCCCCGATTCCGCCGGCCATTCCGCAATCCGAAATCCGCATTCCGCAATCCCCATTGACCCTATGGGTTCGGACCTTCTCCATCGTTTCTTTCTATGCGAATTCGCGCCTTTCAGGGTCTTGTTCCGCAACCCGCGCATGCCGCCGAAGTGGCGTGCGTGCCTTACGACGTGGTCAACGCCGCCGAGGCCGCGGCCCTGGCCGCGGGCAAGCCGCGGAGCCTCCTCCACGTCGACCGGGCGGAGATCGACCTGCCGCCGAAGACCGATCCGTACAGCGACGTGGTCTATGCCAAGGCGAAGGAGAATTTCCAGAAGCTGCAAAGCGACGGCGTGCTGACGCGCGAGTCGGGTCCGTGCCTTTACGTCTACCAGCAGCAGATGGGCGAGCACCGCCAGCGCGGTCTGGTCGCGGTCTGCAACGTCGAGGACTACGACGCCGAGCTGATCAAGAAGCACGAGAAGACGCGCAAGGACAAGGAGGACGACCGCACCAAGCTGATCGACACGCTGGGCGCCAACACCGGCCCGGTGTTCCTCACGTATCGCGACGAGGCGGCCGTCACGGCGCTCGTGGACGCGAAGGTGAAGGAGCAGCCGCTGCATGATTTCACCGCGCCGGACGGCATCCGGCACACCGTCTGGCGCGTGCCGGGCGGGGCGGACTGGGTGAAGGCCTTCGGCAAGGTGCCGCTGACCTACATCGCCGACGGCCATCACCGCGCCGCCAGCGCC
>CALFNJ010000683.1 GCA_937902865.1 uncultured Opitutaceae bacterium | reverse complement strand
TGCGACTTGATCGTCACCGACGGCCCGCCGGTGAACGACACGCTCTCGATCACGTCGGGATAGAGCGTGCCCTGCGCCAGGAACTCGGCGCCACCGATCTTCTTGGCTTCCGCATCGAACACATCGATGAACAGCCGCCCGATGGTCTTGCGCTTCACTTCGGGATCGGTGACCCCGGCAAGCTCGCCCAGAAATTGCTTCGACGCATCAACATGCACGAGCGGAATGTTGTAGTGATGGCGGAACAGATCCACCACCGTCTTGCCCTCGTCCTTGCGCAAGAGGCCGTGGTCGACGAACACGCAGGTGAGCTGATCGCCGATCGCTTCATGGATCAGGATCGCGGCGACCGAGGAATCCACCCCACCCGAGAGACCGCAGATCACCCGGCCTCGGCCTACCTGCGCGCGGATCTTCTCGATCGCTTCCTCGCGGAACGCACGCATGGTCCAGTCGCCGGTCAGCCCCGCGACCTTGCGGACGAAATTGCGGATGAGTTTTGCGCCGTCGGGCGTGTGCACCACCTCGGGGTGGAACTGCATGGCGTAGAACTTGCGCCTGTCGTCGGCGATGACCGAGATCGGCGAGCCCGGCGCCTTCGCCACCGCGCGAAAACCTTCGGGCAGTTGCGTCACGCGGTCACCGTGGCTCATCCAGACGTCGTATTTGCCACCCTTCTCCCAGACGCCGTCGAACAACGCGCATGCGTCGGTGACTTCGATGGCCGCGCGGCCGAATTCGCGGTGATGACCAGCCTCAACGGTACCGCCGAGTTGCTGCGCCATGGTCTGCTCGCCGTAGCAGATGCCGAGCACGGGAACACCGCCCTTGAAGATCGACGCCGGCGCTAATGGCGCATCGGTGTCGAGCACGGACGCCGGCCCTCCCGACAAGATCACCGCCATGGGCTTCATTTCGGCGAAAGCCGCTTCGGCCTTCTGGAACGGGACGATTTCGGAGTAGACGCCCTCCTCGCGGACACGGCGGGCGATCAGCTGGGTGACCTGGCTGCCGAAATCGACGATGAGAATCTTGTCGTGCGCCGAGGCCATGTGGGGGGAATGGCCGACGGAAGAAGCTGCGGATGTGATGGCTGTCATGGCAAGCAGATACGCGACCGGCCGCGGGCTCGCAACCGCCAAAAATGCGACATGGCCGACCTCATCCCGGCCATCCACGTTTTTGATGCGGGGCGATAAGTAGGCCCAACCGGAAAGGATAGCCGTCACCCTGAGGAGCGCCTACTTGCGCGCCTCGAAGGGCGACGGCGGGTGCGGCATCCTTCGCCGAAGGCGGCAAGCCCCTCAGGATGACGTTGCCCGCCGCAAAACGCTGACGAAAAACCCGTCCGTGCCGGTGCGGCGCGGGGTCATGAGCAACCCTTCCGGGCTCTGGATCGTGGCTTTCAGGAAATCGTCGGCCCTGTCCCACAGCACCACGGTGACCTCATCCGGCGCTGCAACGGTGAACTCTGAATGCCGGCCGATAAACCGCCGGATTTGCTCGCTGTTTTCGGACGGCAGCACCGAACAGGTGATGTAGGCGATCCGGCCGCCGGGTTTGACCAAAGCCGCCGCCCGATCAAGCACTTCGGCCTGATCCTTCAAACGCACCTCCAGCGCGCCGGGCCGCATCCGCCATTTGGCGTCCGGATTGCGCCGCCAGGTGCCGGTGCCGGTACAGGGGGCGTCGATCAGCACCAGGTCAGCGGTGGCGCGGATGTCCGCCAGTGGATCGGCCTCGCCCTTGGGCGCCCGCACATCGGCGTTGTGGACCCCGGCACGGGACAGCCGCTCATGGATCGGGGCGAGCTGCCGCTTGTCATGATCGGTCGCGATCAGCCGGCCCTTGCCCTGCATCATCGCCGCCAGCGCCAAGGTCTTGCCGCCGGCGCCGGCGCAGAGGTCGATCACCTGCTCGCCGGGTCTTGCTCCCGTGAACAGCGCGGCGAGCTGCGAACCTTCGTCCTGCACTTCGATTGCGCCCTTGATGAAATCCTCCTCCGCCTGGATGCCGGGATTGCGGGCGTCCGCGGAGAGCGCAATGCGCAGACCCGTGGGCGACCAGGCCGTCGGCTGGGGATGCAGGTGAGCGAGCGAGCGCAGCACCTTGTCGCGGTTGGATTTCAGCGTGTTGACGCGCAGATCGAGCGGGGCGCGGCTCGCCATCGCCTCGGCC
>CALFNJ010000682.1 GCA_937902865.1 uncultured Opitutaceae bacterium | reverse complement strand
ACCTCGGCGCCCGTGCCTCGGGTGGAGCGGGGCTGGTGATCGCGGAAGCGACGGCGGTTTCGGCCGAAGGACGGATCACGCCGGGCGACGCCGGCATCTGGGCCGACAAGCACGTCGAGCCGATCGCGCGCATCAATCGTTTTATCAAGTCGCAGGGCGCGGTCCCCGGCATCCAGCTCGCCCATGCCGGCCGCAAGGCCAGCGCCGCGCGGCCGTGGGACGGCAATGCCCATCTCGCCGATGACGCCGGCGGCTGGCCCACGCTCGCGCCGAGCGCGCTGGCGTTCGGCGGACCGCTGAACAAGGTCCCGCGCGAGATGACCACGGCCGACATCGCCCGCGTGCAGGGCGAGTTTGTCGCGGCGGCGAAGCGCTCGCTGGCTGCCGGCGTTGAATGGCTGGAACTGCACGGCGCGCACGGCTACCTCGGCCATGAATTTCTGTCGCCGCTCTCGAACCGACGCACCGACTCCTACGGTGGAAGTTTCGACAACCGCATCCGCTTCGTTCTCGAAACCGCCCGGGCCGTCCGTGCTGTCTGGCCGGACCAGCTGCCGCTCACGGTCCGCCTGTCCTGCACCGACTGGGTCGAAGGCGGCTGGGACCTGGAGCAGTCCGTCGAGCTCGCCCGCAAGCTGAAGGCCACGGGCGTGGATTTGATCGACTGCAGTTCCGGCGGAGGCACGCCCTCGGCGCAGATTCCGCTTGGGCCGGGTTATCAGGTGCCGTTCGCCGAACGCATCCGCCGTGACGCGGGCATCGCGACCGCGGCGGTGGGGCTGATCACGGATCCGAAGCAATCCGATCACATCATCCGCTCGGGCCAGGCTGACCTGGTGTTGCTCGCCCGCGAATTCCTCCGCGACCCGAACTGGCCGCTGCATGCCGCAAGCGTACTCGGCCAGGCGAAGGCGATGACGCTGCCGGTGCAGTACGCGCGGGCCTTTTGAGGGAAAAACCGGAGCGAACGTTCAACGTCCAACGCTCAACATCCAACGTTCAAGGTCAGCCTTCTCTTCGCGGCGGTTTCCGGTCCTTGAACGTTCAACGTTGGACGTTGGATGTTGAACGTTAATCTGATCCGTCGTCCCGGTCTTCTCATTGCGCGCATGTGATTCTTCTGCATCTTGCCGGGTGACTTCCGCCATGGTGCCGACTCCTCCTTCCGTCCTGCTCGAGGCGCTGCATTGGCGTTACGCGACGAAGAAGTTCGATCCGACGCGGAAGATTCCGGCGGAAACCTGGAGCGCGCTCGAGGAGGCGCTGGTACTCACGCCGTCGTCGGCGGGACTGCAGCCGTGGAAGTTTGTCGTCGTGACCGATCCGGCGATGAAAGCGCGGCTCGTGCCGGCGGCGCACCGCCAGGCGCAGCCGGCGGACTGCTCGCATTTCGTCGTGTTCACCGTCCGCCGCGGCCTCGATCACGCGCACGTCGATCGTCACGTGGCCCGGACCGCGGAGGTGCGGAGCCTCGAAGTCGAGTCGCTCGCGCGCTACCGCCAGATGATCGCGAGCAACCTGGACAAGGCGCGCGGTGAGGGGACGCTCGATGCCTGGCAGGAGCATCAGGTGTATATCGCGCTCGGGAGCTTCATGACCGCGAGCGCGTTGCTCGGCGTCGACACCTGCCCGATGGAAGGGATCATGCCGGCCCAGTTCGACGAGATCCTCGGCCTCGCCGGCACGAACTACACCACGGTCGTCGCCTGCGCCGCCGGTTATCGCGCCGCGGACGACAAGTATGCGACGACGAAAAAAGTCCGCTTCAAGCCAGACGAAGTGATCGTCCGAGTCTGAGGCGCCCTGTCCGATTTTATTCCAGCAACACGATGAAGACCCTGACCCTGTTTATTGTTCTTGTTTGTTCACTCGGGTTGAGCGGCTGCCAGAGCGCTCAACCGTCCGCGGACGGAAAAGGCCTCGATGACCGTCACGCCTACTACGTCTATTTCGATGGCGCCGGAAATGCCAGTGACCGCGATGGCCGTCCGGTGACCCCCGCGCTGATCGATGACCTGTTGAAGAGCGGGACGATCAATCTTAACACCTCGGTCCTGATCAATCTGCCGCGCGAGGATTTGCGGGCGGATGCCGGGGAGGGTGGAAAAAAGGTCGATGCGCTGCAGCGCAAGCTCACGGCCCTGGGATTCAAGAATGTGGTCACGATCGTGAGCCGGTAGCGGCGGGGAAATGAGGGTAGGGCGCGTTGTCCCTAACGCGCCGGTTTGGCTCCGTAGGGCGGGAGACGCGGACGATGCTTTCGGCGCGTTCGGGACAACGCGCCCTACCTCAGAATATGGATCGAATCGGCCGGGTTTCAGCGCAAGCCGCCCTCGAAAACCGCCTGGCGCTCCGCTGCCGTGAGCTCGCGGCATTTTCCGGCGACGAGGTCTCCCAGCTGGAATGTTCCGATCCGTACCCGCACGAGTCGCAGGGTCGGATGTCCGACGGCGGCTGTCATGCGCCGCACCTGGCGATTCTTGCCCTCGGTGAGCTCGAGGCTGACCCAGCAATCCGGAACGGTCTTGCGGAAACGAATGGGCGGATCGCGCGGCGGCAGCGCCGGCGCCGGGTCGAGCAGGCGCGCGTGGGCGGGGCGGGTGCGATAGTCGCCGAGATCGACGCCCTTTTCCAGTCGCGCCAGCGCGACGGCATCGGGGCGGCCTTCGACCTGCGCCCAATATTCGCGGCGATGCCCGTGCTCCGGATCGAGCAGGAG
>CALFNJ010000681.1 GCA_937902865.1 uncultured Opitutaceae bacterium | reverse complement strand
CGGCCTGCCGATGAGTTTTTTTTCGCGCCGGCGTGTCGGGGAACTGACCAGCCGGGTTTCGACCGACATCGCGCAGATCGAAGGCGCGCTGATCGATGCCCTGCCGCAGATGTGCCGGCAGTCGATCTTCCTGCTCGGCGGCGTGACGCTGATCGCGCTCACGTCGGGCAAACTCACCGCGGTGATGCTCGGCACCCTGCCGCTGCTGATTGCGGCGGCGGTTTTCTTCGGTCGGCGGCTTCGTCGCTACTCGCGTGAAACCCAGGACCAGCTTGCGGCCACGAACACCATTGTGGAGGAAACGCTGCAGGCGATCGCCAGCGTGAAGGCGTTTGCCAACGAGGCCTTCGAGCTCGGCCGCTACGAACGCGCCAATCGCCACGTGCTCTCTGCCGCCCTCGGCACCGCCCGCTGGCGCGCGGCCTTCGTCGCCCTCTTCATCATCGCGCTGTTCGGCGGCATCGTGATCGTGCTCTGGTTCGGCGCCGGCCTGCTCCAGACCGGAGAAATCAGCCCGGGCGAGCTCACCCGCTTCGTGCTCTACACCACGTTCGTCGCCGGCGCCATGGGCCAGGCGGCGGAGTTGTTCAGCCAGCTCCAGCGCACCGTCGGCGCCACCCAGCGCGTCCGCGAGCTCCTGCGCGAAACGATCGAAATTCAAATCACCTCGGATTCCTCCGCGGCGAAACTCCCAACTCCCAATTCCAGAATCCAAAATTCGCTCCCGGCACGCCTGCGCGGCGAGGTCGCGTTTGAGAATGTCAGCTTCCGCTATCCCGCCCGCCCCGAGGTCGCCGTGCTCCACGATGTCTCCCTCGCCGCCCGCCCCGGCGAACGCGTCGCGCTCGTCGGGCCCAGCGGCGCCGGCAAGTCCACGCTCACGGCATTGCTCCTGCGCTTTTATGCGCCCGATGCCGGCCGGCTGCTGATCGACGGACGCGATGCCCGCGATTATCCGCTCGACTGGCTCCGCGGCCAGATGGCGATCGTCCCGCAGGACGTGCTCCTGTTCGGCGGCACGATCGCGGAAAACATCGTCTATGGCCGTCCCGGCGCCAGCGACGCCGAGATTCGCGAGGCGGCGCGGCTCGCCAACGCCGACGATTTCATCTCCGGCTTTCCGGAAGGCTACGCCACGCTTGTCGGCGATCGCGGCATCAAGCTCTCCGGCGGCCAGCGCCAGCGCGTCGCCATCGCCCGCGTCATCCTCAAGAACCCGGCCATCCTCATCCTCGATGAAGCCACCAGCTCCCTCGACAGCGAGAGCGAGCGCCTGGTCCAGACTGCGCTCGACCGACTCATGCAGGGCCGCACGACGTTCATCATCGCCCATCGCCTCTCCACCATTCGCACCGCCGACCGCATCGCCGTCCTCGAGGCCGGCCGCATCGTCGAGCTGGGCACGCACGAGGAACTCTCCGGCCGCATCGATGGCCTCTACCGCCGTCTCAGCGCCCTGCAGTTCGGCCCGGCGGAAAGCGGAGCCGGCGAGCCGGAAGGCCAGAAGGCCGGTTGATCGGATGGTCGGAGGACAGAGACGAACGCCAAAGGCCGTAAGCCCAGCCAGGAGGCGGATGGCCGGACCGTCGAAAAACGCCAAAAAAAAGCGGAACGATCGACCACCGATCGCTCCGCGAAATCTGATCTCCAACCGCTGTCGTCCGGCCTCCGATCATCTGGTCTTCCGACCATCCGACCATCCGGCCTTCTCGCCGCCCGCGGCGCTCAGTTCGGAATCTCCGGCTCGACCAGCGCCTTCAGCTGGGTCAGCGAGTCCTCCCAGCCGAGATAGCACATCTCCGGCGGGATGACGGCCGGCACGCCCGCCTGCTCGATGTTCACCTCAGTGCCGCAGAGCACTTTCTTGAGCGCAACGGTCACCACGATCTCGCCCGGCAGATTCGGGTCATCGAACTTGTCGGTGTAGCGCAGCTTCTCGTTCGGCACGAGTTCGAGGTAGCGACCGCCAAAGGAATGTCCCTGGTTGGTCGTGAAATTCGAGAACGACATCTTGAACGTGCCGCCCACTTTTCCCTCGAAGTGGTGGACGGTGCAGGTGAAGCCGTGCGGCGGGAGCCATTTTGCCAGAGCCGCGGCGTCGAGAAACGCGCGGTAGACCTTCTCGGGCGAGGCGCGGAAGACGCGGTGCAGACGGATGGTGTTGGTGGCGGGAGCAGGAGCGGAGGCGGACATGGGAGTTTTCCTTTCTTAATCTGACTGATTCAGGGATGAGGTTGATGGACTGTGTGAGTTCGATTCTTGCCGTATTCAATCCTTCAACGAACGGACCTCCCCCTTCCGGACACCGTTCGCGTTTTTTTCAAAAAAAATCAGACAAGCCATTCGGAAGGTTTCACACAGACACACGAAGAACACAGAGAAAACGCATCCCGATCGTTCTCTGTGTCCTCCGTGTCTCTGTGTCCTCCGTGTCTCTGTGTGAAACCTTCCGAAACGGCTCGCGAGCTGGCACCCCACGTGCGCCAGCTCCGCCGGGTCAACGAATCTGGTTGGAGACCGGAGAGCCCGTGTCCGTCGGGATTCCGCCCGCCGGCGCCGCCGCCGGTTTCTGGGCCGGAGCAGGTGTTGGCGCGGCGGGAGCCGCCGCAGCCGCTTCAAGCCGCTTCACGCCCGCCTGGCCTTCGGCTTCGCCGTGTTTGGCGGACTCCTGATACCAGGTCATCGCCTCCTTCAGATCGACCTTGGTGCCGCCAATCCCGCGCTCGTAGATCACGCCGAGGTTGAGTGCGGCGCCGGGAAGATTCAGCGCCGCCGCCCGTTTGAAATAGGCAACGCCCCGCGGTGGATCTGCCTGAATATTGGGTCCGCCCAGCACCAGCGCCCGGGCAAATTCCAGCAGCGCCTGCGGCTGGTCGCCGTCGGCGGCCGCTCCGATCAGCTTCAGGCCGTGAGCCTGGTCCGCCGTCACGCCCGGCGCGCCCTTCAGCAGCGCGGCGCCGATCACATATTTGATTTCCGGCGGCGTCGTGTTGTCGTCGGCCTGCGCCACGGCCTTGGCCAGCATCGCCGTGCCCGCAGCCGGATCCGCCTTCACGTCCGGCAGCCCGCCCATCAATCCGCCGCCATAGGTCCAGAGCGCGCCGGTCCAGTTGTCCTTCGCCGCGGATTCCACCAGCGCGAGCCCGCGGGCCCGATCCGGCGGGATGCCGGGATAACCCTGGCCGGCGAGCATCATGCCGAGGGCGAAGCGGACTTCCGGCGTGCCGGTCTCCGCGACCGCCACGGCCTTCTTCAACGCTTCCGTCGGATCCTGGCGAAACTGCATCAGCGCCTTCGCCTGGTCGAAATACGGCGTGGCTGTGCCCTCCTCCTTCGCCGATTTCTCGAGGAAAGGCAGCTCGTTGAGTTTCCGTTTCGCGGCTTCGTCGCCTTTGGCGGACGCCTGGCCGAGCCATTTGCGCGCGCCGTCGAAATCCTTCTTGTCGATCAGCACCAGCCCGAGGTCGGTCATCGCGGGCACGTTGCCCGCGTCGGCCGCCTTCTGGGACCATTTCTCGGCCTCGACCAGATTCTTGTCGTCCAAGCCGTCGTAATAAAAATGCCCGAGCGACTGTGCCGCATTCATATCGCCCTGCTCCGCGGCCGCCCGGAAGAGCTTCATCGCCTCGTCCATGTTCCGCTCCATGCCGCGGCCACCCGCGTAATACCAGCCGAGCGCATACTGCGCGCCGGCCAGCTTCAGGTCCGCGGCACGGCGCAGCCACTTTGCCGCCTCGACGTCGTCCATCTTCACGCCGTTGCCGTCCTGGTAGGCGAGACCGACCCAGAAGATCGCCGGCGCATAATTCTGGGCGGCGGACTTGCGCAGCCATTGGAGCGAAGCCGCTTCGTCGCGCAGCAACGGGCTGCCTTTCCCCCCGAGATAAGCCTGCCCCACCTCGAACTGCGCCTGGGCGTCGCCCTTTTCCGCCTTGGCCAGCAGCGCCGCGAAGTCGGGCGAGGAGGCGGCCGCGAGCCGGGGATTCAGCGTCGGATCAGCCTTGAGGATCTGGACCAGCTTTTCCTTCGCCATGCCATATTCGTTGTTGGCCGAGCGCTGGATCCAGCGCGCCCCCTCGACCGCGTCCTTCTTCACGCCGCGTCCGTCGAGATACATCAGGCCCAGCCGGTACTGCGCTTCGAAGGCGTCCTGGTTCGCCGCGCCTTGGTACCACTTCAGCGCTTCCGCGAGGTTGACCGGCACGCCGGGTTTTCCTTCCTCATAGATTTCGCCGAGCATCACATCCGCCGCCAGGACCTTTTTGGCCGAGGCCTGCGTCAGGTACTTCACCGCCTCCTTGCCGTCGACGGGCAGGCCGATGAACCCGAGCATGTAGTCCTTGCCGAGTTCGTACTGCGCGACCTCGTTCCCGAGCGCCGCCGCGCGCTTGTACATGTCGATCGCCTCCTGCCCGCGCAGGTTGCCTGCGAGCTGCTGCATCGCGTCGGCATCGCCCGCCTTCGCCTTGGCCCGCAGCGTCGTGAGCCACTCGGGCTCCTGCTGCGCGCGCGCCGGACTCGTCCCGAGCGTCAGGCCCGCGGCCAGCAGCGCTGCCGCCGCCACCGCGCCGCGCAGCGCATCCGAGGGAAATTGCCACTGCCGACCATGACGAAACGCCGAGGGGGTAGCGTTCGCCGCCAACAAAGAAGCGGAGATTTTCATCGAGCGGCGACGCTGGCATTTTTTCCCGACGCAGCAAGACCTAGTCCGGAGGAAGTAACACGTAGTGGGAGGAGGTAACAGGTAACAGGTGACAAGTGGCAGGTAACAAGTGGCCAAGCCCCAAGCTCATGAGCGGCTGCTCCGATCAAATGAATTTCATCACAATCGGAAGAAGCTCACGCTCCGCCAGGCGATCGCCGAGCTGCCGCTCGCGACACAGACGACCGACGGTCAGTTCGCCTCCGGCCTCCGCGCCATCGCGCAGGCTTTCGACGTACCGCTCGCCCCTGCCCTCGCCTGCCAGTCCTTTCCGCAAACGATGGCCGCGCTGCGCTCCGGCCGCTTCTGGGCGATCGTCCCCGAGCTCGCCGTGCGCGACCTTCCCAGCGGCACCGCCCAGCGCCTCACCGATCCCGCCCTCGCCCAGCTCGACCGCGAAGCGATGCTCGCCTGGAACCCGCGCCTCGTCCGCGTCCGCCCCAACGCCGCCAAGATCGCCACCCGCCTGCAGGAAACCCTCGCGATCTAGCGAAGCTGCCGCAGTAAAGCAATTGGCCGGGATCTTCCGGATATGGTGGGCCCACGGAACACACGGAATACACCGAAAACAGAAGGTCCGAATTCCGTGTCGTCCGTGTGTTCTGTGGGCAGTTCGGTTCCACAGGGTCGGTTTCGCCTGAACCAATCTCAGATCAGGGTTTCGGCAGCAGCAGCGCGTCCTGCAGGATTTCCATGAGATCGTC
>CALFNJ010000680.1 GCA_937902865.1 uncultured Opitutaceae bacterium | reverse complement strand
GCATCGGCCGGGCCTTCTCGTCGCCCCGGAGCAGCGCCGCCCGCCGCCCGCGCAGCAGCAGGATGCGGAAATTTTCCTCAGCGAGATTCACCAGCTCGAAATAGAGGGTGAACGCCATCGCCTGGTTGAACGCCTCCCGCGGCGTCAGCGCGGCCACCGTCTCGCTCAGCTGCTTCGCCGCCGCGGCCTCCCCTGCCCGGCTGGCCTTGGCGAGCTTGCGCAGCCGCTCCACGGTTTCGAACGTCTCCTGCCCTTCGAGCCGCGAGATGATCCCTCCCAGCGTCCGGCCGAGCTCGCGGATCTCCGCGCCCAGCTGCGGCATCGCTTTCAGCGCGGAGGAGTGGCGGGAGGTCTTGGCCATGGTGAACGGTGAGAGCAAAAAATGCGGTGCGACGTCCGCTCCGGAAAGCGAAAAGTGCGCCAAGTGCTGATCTGGAATTCAGGAAATCAGGAGCGGAGATGCTCCCTCGATCCGAAAGGTAGGGCCGCGCAGCCCGCGGGTCCGGTTTGCATCGAACCTCGGAATTTCACCACAAAGGCACGGAGACACGAAGGCGGGCGGGCAAACGCCCAGCATCCAACGTTCAACATCCAACGTTCAAGTCGGCCAAGGATCGGTCGTTGAGCGTTGGATGTTGAACGTTGGGTTTCATCTTCTGTGTCTCCGCGCCTCTGTGGTGAAATTCCGAGGATTGGATCCGGATTAGGCGGAATCGTGGGCTGACGGAGTCCAACCGGACGGGCGGGCCGCCCGTCCCTACCTTTTGCCACCGTTGGTCCGCTAAGGCCGGCTCGGGTTTGTTCCGCGTTCCCGTTGCTTTTGATTTCGCCACAAGGCTTGCCCCGCTGCGGGGCGGCGCCTTTGCTGCGCGGCGTCGTGCGTCGTTTCTCCTCCCTTTCCGCTGCCGTTTTCAGCCTCGCTGCCCTCCTTTTGGTTTCCCCTTCCCCGCTCTCCGCGGCGGCCGCGGAAATGACGGCGGAAGCGGCGCACCAGGAGACCGACTTGCAAACCGGCGAATCGGTCTACAGCGGCGACGTCCGCCTGGGCGACGGCACGTTTCGTCTGACCGCCGATGAGGGTCGCCTGAATTTCAAGACCGAGGTCTTTATCGTGTCCGGCCACGTCGTCCTCACCCGTGGAACCGAGCGACTGCTCGCCGATAAGCTCACCTACCATCGCAAGGATGGTTCGTTCACCGCGGAGAACGTCCGGGTGGGCTCCTATCCCATCTACGTCGAGGGCGCGTCCGCCTCCGGCACCCCGGCCGAGATCGTGGTCGAACACGCCACTGCCACCTACGGCGAACCCGGCCGCTGGCAGCCCACGCTCAAGGCCGACCGCATCATCTATGCGCCGGGCAAGCGCCTGCGCGCCGAGCATGCGAGCGTCGGCGTCGGCCCCGTCGCCGCCCTGCACTTCCCGCACTTCGAACAAGGCCTGAGCGAACCCTTCTTCGGCTACGTCTCCCTGCTCGGCGGCTATCGCTCCTCCCTCGGCGCCTATGTGCAGGCCGGCTTGCATGTGCCGGTCGCGCCGGGCGTGAAACTCGGCGCCGACGTCGGCTATTTTTCCTCGCGCGGCATCATGGCCGGACCCTCCGGCGACTACGTTTCGCTCGATGATCCCGACAAGCTCAGCGGCAGCTTCCATTCGGGCTTCATCAACGATCACGGCGACAAGCAGACCGACATCCTCGGCAAGCCGGTGCCGGAGGAGCGCGGCTTCGTCGAGTGGACGCATCGCCAGCAGCTGACCGACAATCTCTCGCTCGTGGGCCAGCTCAACTACTGGAAGGACTCCGAGATCCTGCGCGATTTTCGTCCGGGCTCGTTCTTCAACGTCCAGGAGCCCGACACCTTCGTCGAATCGACCTACACCGGACAGAACTACGTCGTGTCCCTTTTCAGCCGCTTCCAGCCGAACGATTTCCACCCGGTGCAGCAGCGCCTGCCCGAGGTCACCTTCGATCTGCTGCCGCAAGCCGTCGGCCAGGGCTTCTACGAGCAGTTCCACGCCGGCGCGGCCATCCTCCGCGACGATCCGCCCGCTGGCGGTCCGACGCTGAAGAGCGACCGACTCGATGCCTACTACGCGCTGACCCGTCCGTTCGGAAACGACTGGATGAGCTTCACGCCGGTCGCCGGAGCGCGCGTCACGCATTACTCGAACACCGCCGGCGCGCTGATCAACGTCAACTACACTCACACCCAGGTCGAGCTGGGCTTCTACGCCGGGCTCCGGTCGAGCGGGACGTTGGACTACGAGAACGAGCACTGAAAGAT
>CALFNJ010000679.1 GCA_937902865.1 uncultured Opitutaceae bacterium | reverse complement strand
GCATGGCGGTGCTGTATCTGTGCGCGGGAGGACAGCCCGAACTCGTGGTGGGAGGAAAGTAACAAGCTCCAAGTAACAAGCATTCAGCACTCCGAACCAACTGCGCCCGAGCTCCGCAAAATTTATCAAATGATCAGCTTCTCCGCTGAAATTCCCTTGGTACTTGTTCTCTGTTACTTGTTACTTTCCTCCCTCTGATGCCCACCCTCTGGATCAAAAACGCCCGCGTGATCGACCCCGCTGCCCGCCGTGATCGGGTCGGCGACCTCTTTCTCGTCGATGGCAAGATCGCCGCCGCGCCGTCCGCCGCGGCGAAGAAGCGCGCCCAGGTCATCGACGCCCGCGGCCTCGTCGCCTGCCCGGGTCTCGTCGACATCCACGTCCACTTCCGCGAGCCGGGCCAGACGCACAAAGAGACGATCGCCACCGGCTCGCACTGCGCCGCCGCCGGCGGGTTCACCACGGTGGTGTGCATGCCCAACACCGCGCCGGTCGCCGACAACGCCGGCACGATCCAGTACATCAACGACGCCATCCGCCGCGACGCCGTCGTGAAGGTCTACCCGACCGGCTGCATCACCGTCGGCATGAAGGGCCAGGCGCTCGCGCCGATCGGCTCCCTCAAGCGCGCAGGCGTCGTCGCGATCACCGACGACGGCGACTGCGTGCAGAGCAATGAGCTCATGCGCCGGGCGATCGAGTACGCCAAGATGTTCGACCTGCCCGTCATGGACCACTGCCAGGACGCGTCGATGACGCAGGGCGCGGTCATGAACGAGGGCGTCGTCTCCACCCGCCTCGGCCTGCGCGGCTGGCCCAACGCCGCCGAGGACCTGATCGTGGCGCGCAACGTCATCCTGTCCGAATACACCGGCGCGCACATCCACCTGCAGCACATCTCCTCGCGTTTCTCGATCGAGGTCATCCGCCGGGCGAAGTCCCGCGGCGCGCGCATCACGGCGGAGGCCACGCCGCACCACATCGCGCTGACGGAGGACTGCCTCTCGACCTACGACACGAACTTCAAGATGAACCCGCCGCTGCGCACCGAGGCGGACCGGCAGGCGATCATCGGCGGCCTGCGCGACGGCACGCTCGACTGCGTCTGCACCGACCACGCGCCGCACACCGATTACGAGAAGGACAAGGAGTTCGACTACGCGCCGAACGGCATTCTCGGCCTCGAGACCTCGCTCGCCGTCACCCTCGACGTGCTCGTGCGGGAAAACAAATTCAAGCTGCCGCACGTCGTCGATCTGCTGACCCGCCAGCCCGCGAAGATCCTCGGCCTGCCTGCCGGCACGCTCGCCGAAGGCGCGGCGGCGGATGTCTGCCTCTTCGATCCCGCGGAAAAGTGGCTGTACGACGCCAAGGCCGGCTTCAGCAAATCGAGCAACTCACCGTGGCACGGCCAGACCCTGACCGGCCGCGTGCGGACGACGATCGTCGACGGCCGCCTGGTCTATCGCGACGGCCGGCTCGTCGGCCGCTGAGCCACGGCCCCGCTCCGACCGGAACCGCTCGTTCATGTCCGTCGCCAATTTCGCCGCCGCGTTCGAGGTCCTGCTCGTGCTCGCCGGGCTCGCCGTGATCTGGCGGAACGCCCTCAGCCCGGAGGCGCGGAGCCGGCCGGTGGTCGTCCGGCTCCCGAAATGGGAGATCTCGCCGATCAATTTCCTGTTCTTCATCTGGGCGATCTACGCCGGCGGGTTTCTCGTGCAGTTCCTGGTCTATCTTTTCCTGAAGACCTTCACCTCGGTGACCGACGACACCCGGCTCATTCTCGCCAGCGCCGCGACCGATTGCGGGATGCTGCTCGCCTGGGTGCTGGCCAAGCCGCGGCTCGACGCGCCGCCCGGCAACACCGCCGCGCCTTTCCGGCCTCCCGCCGTACCGTGGAAAACCGGCACCCTGACGTTCGTCGCCGCGTGGCCGGTGGTCCTGCTCGTGATGGCGGTCTGGCAGAATGGACTGAACCTGCTCGGCTTCCCGCTGGAAAAGCAGGAAGCGATCGACCTCTTCGCGAAAGCCAAGGATCCGCGCTGGCTCGCGTTTCTCGGCGCCTTTGCCGAGAAGATCGGCCTGACCGTCTTCACCCCCATCCCGATCTCGGGCCTGGGCGGCGACAACATGGCCGTGCGCAGCGAACACACCCCATGGTTCGACGGCCCGATCCTGATGGACTGGCTGGAAAGCGTCGAGGTCGAGGACAGCCTACAGGCGCAAGCCTTCCGCATGCCG